>JADLFD010000323.1 GCA_020845805.1 Verrucomicrobiales bacterium
ACAGTTTGGACCTGATGGGGCCTTGGTTCGACCTGGCGCACGTGACGGCGGCGGCGGATGGAACCTGGAGCGCCGTGGATACGACGGCCACCAATGCGTCCCGGTTTTATCGGGCACGCTGACGGGGCGATCGGAGGGATGTTGGATTCGCGCGTCCCGTTGTGCTCCGCCTCCTGCCCAAGGAATCCTGGTTTCCCGAGGACCCCTACGGGAGTCGGGGCGGATCGAATCGAGCGTGCGTTGAGCAAGGGATGGCCAGGGTCCGAGCGGTGGTGAGTGACGTTCTTGGAACGTGCTCGGAAAGGGCGGCTTTTCGGATCCTAAGCCCGTTGGGTCTGCCTGACTCGGGTTTGTTGTCCATTCGCGAACAAATCGGTACGCGTGGCACGAGAACGTCGGTTTTCTAGACTCGTCCCTTGGGCTCACCATGGGGGCATGAAGCGGACGCTATTCCTCCAGCCACCCTCGTTCGAGGGGTTCGACGGGGGAGCCGGGGCGCGGTACCAAGCGCGGCGTGAGATCCGCTCGTACTGGTATCCCACCTGGCTGGCTCAACCCGCGGCAATGGTGTCCGGCAGCCGGTTGGTGGATGCGCCGCCCCACGATTTGGGCGTCGATGAGGTGCTGAGCTTGGCCGCCGGCCACGAGTTGGTGATCCTGCACACAAGCACCCCGAGTCTGCCGAATGATGCGCGTTTCGCGGCTGCCTTGAAGCAGCGTTCACCGCAAACCAAAATAGGCATGGTGGGCGCGCATGTCGCCGTGCTCCCGGATCGGACGTTGCAGGATGTACCGTCGATCGACTTTGTTTGCCGCAGTGAATTTGATCACACGTGCCGTGAGTTGGCCGAGAGCCGGCCATGGGAGGGGATTTCGGGATTGAGCTGGAGGGACGAGGAGGGAGGGATACGACACAACCGGGAGCGTGAGTTGATTCACGATTGGGATGCGATGCCCAGCGTAATGCCGGTTTACGAACGGGATTTGGATATTCGGCGGTATGCGATCGGCTATCTGCTGCATCCCTATGTTTCGCTATACACTGGGCGGGGCTGCCCGGCGAAGTGCAGTTTCTGTCTTTGGCCGCAGACGATCGGTGGGCATGTGTACCGGTCCAAAACCCCGGCGGCTGTGGGGCGTGAGATGGCGGAGGCGAAGGCGATCTTTGGGGATCGAGTTGCCGAGTACATGTTCGACGATGACACCTTCTCCATTGACCGGGAGAGGGTGATTGCCATTTCGGAGCACCTGCATCGGCTGAAGCTCGTCTGGAGCTGCAATGCCCGCGCCACCTTGGACTTCGACACGTTGCGTGTGTTGCGGAATCACGGTCTGCGTCTTCTGCTGGTGGGATTCGAGTCGGGGAATCAATCGATTCTGAACGGGATTCGGAAGGGGCTGAGCCTGGATACGGCGCGACGGTTCATGACCGACTGCCGTCGCTTGGGGATCAAGGTGCACGGCACGTTCATTCTCGGGCTTCCGGGCGAGTCGGAGGCGACCATCGAGGAAACCGTCCGGTTCGCCTGCGAGATCAATCCGCATACGATTCAGGTTTCCATTGCGGCGCCGTACCCGGGGACGGAGCTGTTCCGTCAGGCGGAGGCGAACGGGTGGTTTCGCGAGCGCGCACTGGTTGCCGATTCAGGCATTCAGTTGTCCACACTCGAATACCCCGGGCTGCCGTCGGCACGTATCGAGCAAGGCGTGGAGAAGCTCTACCGGCGCTTCTATTTCCGGTCCCGAGCCATCTTTCCCATTGTGCGCGAGATGCTGGGAGACCCGCAGATGTTGCGGCGGCGTCTGGGCGAGGGAAGGGAGTTCTTCCGTTATCTCCGGGAGCGTAGGCAGCAGGCGTCCGGAGCGCCGGTGGTGCCTTGACTTGGAGGGAGTGCCGAGGCCGGAGCAGAGGGCGCACACATGGAACGGGGGATCTTCAGCGCAGAGGGCGGATGGGCGGCCAGCGTGTTCCTGGGATCCGTGATTAGCCTTTCGGTCGGAAATGTCCTGCTCAAGGTAGGAATGGACCGCTGGGGCGCTGCGGGCGCGGGCCTGCCGCTGGCGGGTGGGGTGGTGCTGCTCGCCGTGCAGTTTCTGGGGATGCTGGTGCTGTTCCGGTATGGCTGGCCGGTGAGCGTGGTGGTGCCGCTTCTTGGCTTGAACCATGCGTTGACGGCCTTGCTCGGGCGCCTATGGCTCCGCGAGACGGTAGACGGGTGGCGGTGGGCAGGGATCGCCTTGGTCGTGGTCGGTATTTTCATGATCAGCGCCCCGTGGCTTTCCAGAAAGGCACCCTGATGCACTGGGAGATGCTCATCGGTTGGGTGCTGGCTGGCGGGCTCGCCGTGAGTCTGCTGGCGCTCGCCTGGGGGCATGTCGATGCGCTCCGATACTATGGGCGCCGGAACCCACCGCGCGCGCGCTCACCTTGGCCTTCGGTATCGATTCTCAAGCCGATCGAAGGGGTCGACGAGGGGACCGCCGACGCGTTGGCCACGTTTTGCCGACTGGAGTACCTGGGCGACCTGGAGGTGCTGGTCGGCGTGCTGAGGGATGATGACCCCATCGTGCAGGTGGTCACCGAGCTCCAACGGCGCTTTCCACACTGCCGGCTTCGACTGGTCCGGGCCGATTTGCTGGGAACGAATCGGAAATCGAGCATCATGGAGGCGCTCTGGCGTGAAGCCCGGGGGGAATACCTGTTGTTTTCCGACGCGGATGTTTCGGTCCAGAGCGACTATGTCCCGCGAGTCCTGGATGAATTATTGGCGCCTGGTGTGGGTTGCGTCACGTGCCTCCCTCGCTCGGTAGGGGCGCGGACGCTTGGCGGTGGGATCATCGCTCTCCACTACGGATGCGTCTATCTGCCGCAGTGGATGCTGGCGCGCCAGACGACCGGCATCTCGTGGGCGATCGGCCATACCATGGCGGTGTCCCGCAGCGTGCTCGACCGGTTGGGCGGGTTCCGCCAATTCATCAACCATCTCGCCGACGACTATGAACTTGGGCGTCGCACGGCCCAAATGGGGCTTCGCGTGGTGGTGGCACCCATGCTGGTTGATTGCACCATGCCGCACGAGAGCTTGGGAAGGGCGGTGAACCGTCTCCAGCGCTGGAAGCGGACGATTCGGAGGGCGCGTGGACCCGCGTCGATCGGGGTCGTGTTGACGCTTCCGACGATCTGGGCACTGCTCGGGGTCGTGTGGGCACCTGCGTCTGTCCAGTCGTGGAGCATTCTGGCGGCCGTGCTGGGTTTGCGTTGGATTGGGGCATGGGTGCTCCAGACCCGGGTCGGCATGCCGGATTGGCCGCGCATTTGGTGGTTGTTGCCGCTGGTAGATCTCCTCGAGCTATGGACCTTGATCGGAGCTTACACCGGGGATCGAGTGACTTGGCGTGGCCACGACTATCGCCTGCTGCCGGATGGGACGCTCGCACGTTGATCCAGGACCTGGGCTCCACGCACACTCCAGGCTTCATTTGCTGGCCTCCGTGTCTTCCGGGTGCCAGGGCCCGTGCTTGGTCAACACAGCGGACGCCGCGTCCGCTGTGTTCATTCGTGGTTCGGGGGGATGGTTGGGCAATCCCCCAGCAACGGGTTTGAGGCAAGCCATCGTTGGCGTCCTGGCTCCTTTCAACCCCGCTCCTTAGTCCCAGGGGTTCACGGCGAGTCCCCTGTGGGGGGATCTCAGGAGTGCCCTCTCCTTGTCTTCGTTCTGGTGGTCATCGGGCGGACGCTCGGCCCCGGTCTGCGGTCCGGAGCGGCAGGCCGCCGTGCGCCAGAACTAACTGTTACCCGACGGGCTGATTCGTTGCGCCAGAAGGGGTGTTACCCGACGGCCTTGGGTTTTGGGTTGGTTGTTGTTCGCCTCAGGGGTTTGCCCGAAGGGCCCTTGGCTCCCCTCGCGTGCTCCCCTTCCACGGCGGCGGTGGAGCGAGGGGGGCGCCTCCGCGGCCCGGGCCGGCGAGGCCCCACTCAACTCGGGGGTCGTCATGCGGATCCAGCCGGCGCACGCAACCAGGGTTAGGATGAACGCCCACCTTCGACTCCACCTCCCGGGAGCCGAGGCGCTAGATCGTGTCATACGGGCGATGCCGGTAAACTACCGGAGTTTCCTTAACGAGTCGTGAGATCCTGCGGGTGGAGTTCTTCCACGTCACTTGTCGTGACGTGACCGGGGAACCGATGGGGGTCGCCTGACTTGTGGGAGGACAGGGGACTCTCTAGGATCTGCCATCCCTCGGCTCTTCCCATGGCCATCACCTCCTTTCGACGACGACGAGGCCTCGGCCTAGCGGCAGTGGGGATGTTCCTCGCCGTCGTCATCCTGGGGATGCTGCGGTGGAGTTCTTCCCCGGCGATCCTTGGAGGGATCGCAGTCACCATCGAGAAGGACTGGCTGGACACGGGCGTTTCAGACGAGCAGAGCAGGGCGCTCTGCCTGGCCCGGCTGCGCCTCACCAACACGAACTCTCCCGTACCCGGCCGGATTGCCGTCGATGCGATTTGGATTCGGATCGAGGAGCATTGCGCCGTGCGCATCGGAAACGAGTGGCTGGACGTCACCCCCACGGAGCCGACGGCGAGCGGCGGGTGGTGCGCTCTGGATCCCGGGATGTCGCTCGATACGGAGTTTCTCGTGCCCGAGGAGGCCTCACAACTTCGTCTCCGCCTGCGGTGTGCGGCTCCTCCGGCAGGAAGTGGGTTGAGGCGATGGCTGGGCGGAAAGTTCCTGAGCTTCTCACAGCGACGGGGCCCGACGTTCCACGGGGCCTACCTGAGATACTCACGTTGGATATTTCCGGATTGGCTATTCCCGAATTCCCCCCGCTCGCCTCGGACCGTGGAGTATCTGCTTCAGCGTGGGTCATCCGAAGCCGGCCCTTAAGGGTGGGAGGGAGTCGGGGTTCCCGAGGGCGGATGCTCGGCCCCGGTCTGTGCTCCGCAGCAGCATGATCTGCGGGGGGCCTTCGGGGGCTGGCGTTGGCGGGGGCTGATCGGCAGCATCGGGGCGCCATCGAAAAGTGCCTTGCCAATGCCCTGGGTCAGGACGTGACCCAGCTCGCCGCGGAGGAGAAGCGTCAGCTGCTCTCGCGCCTGCTGGCACGGTTTGCGCACGAGGTTCGCAATCCTCTCAGCTCACTCGACGTTCATGTCCAGTTGTTGGAGGAAGATTTGCAGGAGCTGCCGGCCGGGGTGCGTGAGCGGATCGCCGGCCGGTTCGAGATCATCCACGGGGAGCTCCATCGCCTGGAGACCATCGTCAAACACTTCCTGAGCCTTGCGGGGCCCTCCTCGATGGACCTCCAGCCGGTCGAGATCGGGAAGATCATTCGGCATGTCTGCGAGTTGTTGCGTCCGGAGGCCGAGACCCGCGGGATTGGGATTCGGACGCACGTGAGCGAGGGATTGCCGGAGTTTTCGGCGGATCCCGGACAACTGACCCAGGCGTTGCTGAACCTGGTGATCAACGCCCTTCAGGCGGTGGGTCGGGGAGGTTGGGTCGAGGTGGAGGCGCGACTCGACCCCTCGGAATCGGCCGTGCTGGTTCGGGTGCGGGACAACGGTCCGGGGATTCCGCGGGACGGGGATTCGGCGATCTTCGAGCCGTTTTTCACGACCAAACCCCAGGGAAGCGGGCTGGGTCTGTGGATTGTGCAGCAGGTGCTCACCGCCCATGGAGGCGATGTGGACGCGTCGAATGCCCCCGGAGGCGGGGCATGTTTCACGCTGCGTGTGCCGCTGCGCCGGGAGGAGGGGCTGCGTGGATAAGTCCAAGATCAACCTCCTCGTGGTGGATGACGAGCGGGGTTTGTGTGCGGGATTGCAGGAGGCCCTGCGTCGCGAGGGTTACGTGGTGGATGCGGCGCACGACGCGGCGACCGCCATGCGGTTGGTGTCGGAGCGGCTCTACAATCTCGTGCTCACCGACATCAAGATGCCGGACATGAGCGGATTGCAGTTGCTGCGGGAGGCACGGCGAAAGGCCAGGGACACCCAGTTCATCCTGATGACCGCCTACGGCACCGTGGAAAGTGCGGTCGAAGCCATGAAGGAAGGGGCTTACGACTACCTGTCCAAGCCCATCGACCTGCACCGGCTGCGGGCGCTGGTGATGAAGGCCCTGGAGTTCCAGTCCGTGGTCGCGGAGAACGCGGAGCTCCGGCTGCGTTTGCAGAAGCGTTCCGAGCCCAGTCTGTTGCTCGGCCATAGCGAGTCCATGCGGGCGGTGACGCGGCTGGCCGACGAAGTGGCGCGCAGCGAGGTGACGGTGCTCATCGAGGGGGAGAGCGGCACGGGCAAGGAAATCGTCGCGCGAACCCTTCATCTGAAAAGTCCGCGCGCGGATCGGCCCTTCATCTCCGTCAACTGCGCCGCGCTGCCGGAGCAGTTGCTCGAGGCGGAGCTCTTCGGGCATGTCAAAGGCGCCTTCACCGGAGCGGTGATGGACAAGCCCGGTCGGTTCCAGCTCGCCGATGGCGGCACCTTGTTCCTGGACGAGATCGGAGACCTTTCGCCCAAGGGACAGGGGGATCTTCTGCGGGTGCTGGAAGACGGCACCTTCCGGATGGTGGGCGGCACGAAGCTGATGCGGGTGGACGTTCGTGTCGTCGCGGCCACCAACAAGAATCTCCAGGAAGCGGTGAAGCTCGGCCGGTTCCGCGAGGATCTGCTGTACCGGTTGCAGATCGTTCCGATCCTCCTGCCGCCCCTGCGCGAGCGCGCCGAGGACATCCCGTTGTTGGTGGACTCGTTCCTCGAGCATTTCACGGCGAAGCACAAACGCCCGCGCAAGACCATGGCGGCGGACGCGCTCCAGTTGTGCCAGCGGTTCCCCTGGCCGGGGAACGTGCGCCAGTTGCGCAACACCATCGAGGGCCTCGTGATCACCACCAAGGGAACCACGGTGCGCGTCCCGGACCTGCCGGCCTTCCTGGTCGCGCACGACCGAACCACTCCCGCCTTCGCGGTTCGTCCGGGCATGACCGTGGCGGAAGTGGAGAAGCTGCTCATTCGCCAGACGCTCACCCACGTCACGGCCAATCGGGAGGAAGCGGCGCGCCGCCTCGGCATCAGCCGCCGGGCCTTGCAGTACAAGCTCAAGGAGTACGGATTGCTGCACGACGGCGAACCTCCCGATCCCGAGACCCCGGCGTCGGAGTAGGGACGTGTCCTCGGGGTGGACACGTTGTCCGCGGCCAAAATCAGCCATCCACGCGCGGCGCTTTTTCACCAGTCCGGACCGAAGTTCGCACCCGGGGATGGGGGTGGGGAAGGGGAGGGTCGGGGAGGATTGCACTGACTGGAGTCGGGTTGGTGCAAGGCTTGCACGGATGGGGGTGGGCGGAGGGCGGGACGTGGTGGGGGAGCGTGCGCGTGCCACGGCTGGAGGCAGGCCACGGAGGCCCGGCATCGTCGATGCTTTGAAGGGAGCCGGGCGGTGCTGGTCCCCTGGGGCAACGCTCGCCAATACCATTCCATTCATGAACGCGATGATTGATCGGCGGGATTTCCTGCCGTCCGCACGATGAAAAAGACCCCGAGCAATCCGACCATCAGCCACAGTTTTGTCATGCGGCTGAGCTATCCGAACCGCATTGGCATGTTCGCCCGGCTGACGCAGACCATCTGCCGCCAGGGGGGGGATCTGGGGTCGGTCGACATTGTGAATCCCGATGCCAAGCGCATGACGCGTGACATCACGGTCCGGGCGCGGGACGGGAAGCATGTGGAAGCGATCGTGAAGGCGGTGGAGCGGTTGAAGGAGGTCACGGTGGTTCACGTTTCGGACCAGGTGTTTCTCCTGCATCTGGGGGGGAAGATTTCGGTGCAGAACAAGGTGCCCTTGAAGACCCGCGAGATGTTGTCGATGGCGTACACCCCGGGCGTGGCGCGGGTGTGCGAGGCCATTGCGGAGCATCCCGGCAAGGCGTGGCAGTTGACCATCAAAGGGAACTCGGTGGCGGTGATCAGCGATGGTTCGGCCGTGTTGGGACTCGGCAACATCGGTCCGGAGGCCGCGCTCCCGGTGATGGAAGGCAAGGCGATGTTGTTCAAGGAATTCGCCGGCATCGACGCCTATCCCCTGTGTCTGGCGACGCAGGACACGGAGGAGATCATCGCGGCGGTGGCGCAGCTGGCGGTGGGATTCGGGGGGATCAACCTGGAAGACATTTCCGCGCCGCGCTGTTTCGAGATCGAGCGGCGACTGCAGGAGCGTCTGGACATCCCGGTATTCCATGACGATCAGCACGGGACCGCGGTGGTGGTCTTGGCGGCGCTGTTGAACGTCGCGCGATTGGCGCGGCGCGAGCTGGCGAAACTGCGGGTCGTGATTCTGGGCGCGGGTGCGGCCGGTTCGGCGATTGCGGACATGCTGCTCTCGGCGGGGGTGCGGGATGTCGTGGTGTGCGATCGGAAGGGGATTCTGAACGGCGCCACGAGAGCGGATCTCAACGACGCGAAGGTGCGGTTGGCGGCGGTGACCAATCCACGGGGTCTGAGCGGCAGCGTCGAGGAGGCGTTGCGCGGGGCGCATGTTTTGGTCGGAGTCTCCGGGCCGGGCTTGATCGAGCCGCGCTGGATCCGTCGCATGGCGCCGAAGCCGGTGATCTTCGCCCTGGCCAATCCCGAGCCGGAGATCCGGCCGGAGGAAGCCGCGGCCGCGCGGGCCTGGGTGGTGGCGACGGGTCGCAGCGACTACCCGAATCAGATCAACAACGTCCTGGCGTTTCCTGGGATCTTTCGCGGGGCGCTCGACGTGCGGGCGCGCTGCATCAATGAGGCGATGAAACTGGCTGCGGCGAAGGCGATCGCGGGATGCATTGCCCCCGGCGAGTTGAGTGCGGAGTACATCGTGCCGAGCGTCTTCAACCCGAATGTGGTGCGCAAAGTCGCCCAGGCGGTGGCGGCCGCCGCCATTCGGACGCGCGTGGAGCGGAAGCGGCCCACGAAACGTTGAGACGCCTTCCCGTGCGCCCGCCTGTTTCTGAACCCATGCCTTCCGCGGATCCATCCGAGCCGCCGCCCGCGCGGACGCTGGTGGATTTCACGGAGATCGGTTTGATGATTCCCCGGCTGCGAGGTGGGGACGCGGCCTCGGTGATCCAGGAGCTCACCTCGGCGCTGCAGCAAGGGAACCGCGTGCCGGATGCCTTGCCCTTTTATGAAGCAGCGTTGAACCGGGAGTATTTGGCGGGTACGGACACGGAGGCCGGGATGGCGTTTCCGCACGCGCGCCTGGTGGGACTGTCGCAGGTATCCTTCGCGCTCGGCCGGAGTGCCGAGCCGCTGCGATGGGGGCCGCACTCGGTGAATCGGGTGCGGTTGGTATTCCTGATGGCATTTCCGGCGACTGAGGCGATGCAATCGCTCCGTGTGATTTCCGGGCTGGCCCGGCTATCCAAGCAGGAGGCGTTGGTGGCGCGGTTGATTTCGGCCCCGGACGCGGCGCGGATGTGCGAAGTGCTGCGCGAGGTTTCACTGCGAGGATCGGCGCGGCCGGAGGTGGCGGACGGAACTGCGTCATGAGCCTGACGATCTCGTTCAAGCCAAAGCTTTGGGAGACCCTGCGGGGATACTCGGGCAACGTCTTCCGCCGGGATTTCGTGGCGGCGATCAACGTGATGGTCATGGCGTTTCCCTTGTCGGTGGCCTTCGCCATCGCCTCGGGGGCCAAACCGGAGCAGGGATTGTTCTCCGCGATCCTGGGCGGGGCCCTGGTGGCGGCGTTCGGCGGTTCACGGGTGCAGATTGGCGGGCCGACTGGGGCATTCGTGGTCATCACCTACGGTATCCTGCAGCAATTTGGCGCCGACGGGTTGGCGGTCTGCACCGCGCTCGCGGGAGCGATGCTGGGGGTGCTGGGGCTGGCGCGATTGGGATCGGTGATCCGGTTTATTCCGTATCCGGTGAGCCGCGCGTTCACCAAGGGCATTGCGGTGCTGATCCTGAGTTCGCAGATCAAGAGTTTCCTTGGCTTGCCGGTGGAGAAACTGCCGGTGGAATTCGTGGGCAAGCTCCGCCTTCTGGCCGGGCAATGGCAGACCCTTCATCTGCCGACCCTGACGGTGGGGGTGGTGTCGCTGGCGGTGATGGGATGGTGGCCGAAGCGGGGGGCGCGTTTCCTGCCGGGGACCATGGCTGGATTGGTGCTGGCGACGGCGGTGGTGGGTGTCCTTGGGCTCGATGCGCGGCTGGGGATTGCGACGTTGGGCACTCAGTTTGGAGGCATTGGACGCAGCCTGCCGACGTTCCACTTTCCCGCGGTGGATTGGGCGGTGTTGCCGGAGATGATCCAGCCGGCGTTCACCATCGCCATGCTGGCGGCCATGCAGGCCTTGCTTTGCGCGGTGGTGACGGACGGGATGCTCGACGAACGGCACGACTCGAATCAGGAACTGGTGGGTCAGGGCCTGGCGAATCTGGTGGGTGCGTTCCTGGGTTGCCTCCCGGTTACGGGCGCGGTGGCGCGTTCGGTGGTGAATGTCCGGTCAGGCGCGCGCACGCCGGTGGCGGGCCTCATTCATTCCGGGCTGCTCCTCGGTCTGCTGCTGCTGGCCGCGCCGCTGCTCTACCACGTTCCCCTGGCGGCGTTGAGCGCGGTGCTCGTGCTCACCGCCTGCCGGATGGTGTCCTGGAGCCAGTTCCTGCGCCTGACCCGCTGGCCCTTGAGCGACTCCTCGGTGTTCCTGGCCACCTTTGCGCTCACCGTGCTGACCAACCTGACCCTGGCGGTCGAGGTGGGCGTGGTGCTCGCGGCGTTGCTGATGGTGAAGCGCATTTCCGAGACCTCGCAGATCACCGCGGTGGACGAGAGCACGGAGACCGAGGGATCGCAGCATTCGCTGATCGGCCGACGCGTGCCGCCCGGGGTGCTGGTGTTCCGCGTGTTCGGGGCCTTCTTTTTTGGTGTGGTGGACAAGCTGGACGACGAATTGAAGCGCGCGCGGCAGGAGCCGGAGGTGTTGATTCTCCGCGTCCGCAAGGTTCTGGCCATGGATGCCACGGGCTTGCAGGCCCTGGAGGATCTGCACGCCAAACTGCGTGCGAAGAACAAGCATCTCATCCTCAGTGCGGCTCACACCCAGCCGCTGATGGTGATGGAGAATGCGGGGTTCCTCGATCGACTTGGCCGCGAGAATGTCTGCGCCAACATTGTCGAAGCACTGGCACGCGCCCGGGTTATCCTGGGGCTGCCGCCCGAGATCGAGGCCGATCCGCTACGACGGGAGCGGGAGCGGTTGGAGCAGGTGCAGCGCGAATTGCAGATGGCTCTGGCTCGGGCGCAGACCGGATTGCCCCCGTCCTCGGTGGATTCCGAGAACCTGGGCGCCCAGCGCGACGCTGAACGGCCTCCCCTCTGACCGCACGAGGGTTGGGGTGCGGGCGCACCGCGGTCAGACAGGCACCGTCTGACCGCCTTGATCGGAGGGGTTGCGTAGGATGGGGCGAGGCGAACTGAGGTGGGTCTCGTAAAATCCTCGGCCGGGCAGCTTGAGCCCGAAACCCAGGGCGCGGTCGAACCCGATATGGGCTATCCAAAGGATGGCCGGTCCGTACCAGGACGGCGCTTCAGCCAGCCCGGCGACCGACCCCAGCGCGGACGGGGCGAGGTAGGTATGGCTGGCGGTGTAGAGACGAGCGCCAAATCCGGGGCCGACCAGATAGCCGGCCAGGGACAGGTCGGGGGCAAAGAAGAACAGGACGAGCAGGTAGGGATCCAGACCGAGTCGGCCATAGGCCGTCAGGGAGACGGCCAGGAGCAGGAGGCCTTCGAGACGCAGCAGGAGGGAGGGAGACATGGGTGGGGAGGGGCGGTGGATGCTTCGGAGGGGAATGGCGGCGGGCGGTGGGGGGCGATGAGGGGGATTCCCCGGTGGCGGCTTCCTAGAAGACACGCCGGCCCAAGGCGGATGCGCGCAATGCGAAGCGGGTGATTCCCCAGGAGAGGACGACTGCGAGTAAGGTGACGAGCAGGAACTTGGGGACTGGTGCGGGTGGGTGGTGGGACAAGCCACAGTGCAGTGCGACTACGATCG
>JADLFD010000324.1 GCA_020845805.1 Verrucomicrobiales bacterium
ACCAGGGCATGGGCTTGATGTACTCGCTGAGTGTGACCGCACGCGAGCTGATGCGAACACCTTCGGGACGAGATGACGCCACCACCGCTGGACCCTCCTTCCTGCCCGCGGGAATGGGGTCCTAGGAAACCGCCAGCATTGCCTGATCAAGCCAACCTGCTCGCCGTCACGGACGCCACGAGCCGTCCGCCGTCCCATCCGGACTGGCCAACACCACCTTGTAGCCGTCCGGATCGCGCAGCCATATTTCCCAATGGTTCGGCCCGCCGTCGCCGTCGGGTGGATTCCGATGGCGCGGAAGGATCACCTCGGCGCCCAGAGCCGTCGCGCGGTCCACCGCCCGATCAAAGTCATCCACCTCGAACCACAATAGCAGTCCATTGCCGGGCGGTTGGTCGGCCGGATCTCCAATCGGTCCGTGGTGATCCTCCACCTCCCACCGGTGGAGCTGCATCACGAGCCGCCCACCGGCCGTGAGGCGTTCATAGTTCGGCCCGCCATGGCCGCTCTCACAGCCGAGCAGCTGTCGGTACCATCGGCTGCTGGCCTCGACATCCCGAACACAGATCAAGGGTTGCGCGCGCATGGGGTCTGGGTGGCGAGGCTACGCGGCGGCGATCCAACCGCAAGGACCTCTCCACGCCATGCTGGGCGACGCGACTCCCGGCCCCCGTCCGCTCGGCATCGAGCCGTTTGGCCATCCGAAATCTGAAATTTTAACTTCCGGCGCGCGTTCGCTCCGGCCATCAGAGAACGCGTCCTTCATCACTCTCCTCCTGAACCGTGCGCCTCGGCCTCCTCCGACATTTCCCGGTAACCCTGCCCTTCCCGAGTGGCTGGCGGACTTCCACGGATTTGCAGGTGTGGCTCGATCACTATGACCGCGCCCCCATCACCCCCGGGCCCTCCGATCTGGGCGGAGTGCCCTGGCAGGTGTGTCTCACCAGTGACCTCCCGCGCGCCCTCGCCACCGCCCGAGCGGTGTTTCCCGGCCAAGTCGAGCCCACCGAACTCCTGCGTGAAGCCCGCTTCCTTCCGTTTGCCACCGGCTCGCTGCGACTGCCTGTCTGGACCTGGTACTGGTGGGTGCGGATCTGCTGGATGACCGGGCATCGCTCCCAGCGGCCGTGCCGCGATGAGTTCCGCATCCGAGTGCGAACGATGGCGAACCGGTTGTCACAGGCGACCCAGGATACCCTGGTGGTCTCGCACGCCGGGATGATGGCCTATCTCAGCACCGAACTTCGTCAGCGCGGCTTTGTGGGGCCGCGGCTGAAGATGGCACAACACGCACGAGCCTACCTCTACCAGCGCGCGTGATCCTCCCGGGTGCAGGTCAATGGTGTGGCCGGAGGGTGGAACGACGGGCGGAACAGGGAGGCAAAGGCAAAAGCAAACGCCCCGGACGAAGTGACTCGTCCGGGGCGTGAGAGGAGAACCCGAAGGACGCTGGGGCGCCCTTCGGTGCTTCCGGGTCGGCTGGTTACTGCCGAACTCGGAAGAAGCGCGACGCCGTAGCGGTGGTCGTCGTGTAGGTGTTACCGGCGGGCGCCGGGGTGACATCCACCCAGGTGGTGGGCGATCCCAGCGCGGCCGCCGATTGCAGTGTTCCACTACCGGTCCACGTGATCACCAGGTTGCCACCCTGCGCGGTCGCCGTCAGGCGCGACACGGTATCCTTCTCGCCCAGAATCCGGGCGTTGTCGAAGGTGCCCATGGCGACGTTGGCCGTCTCGTCCACATAGGTGCCGAATCCGAAGCTCAGTCCCTGAGCGTAGGGGAACGGAACGTCGACGCCAAAGACGCCGTCCACGTAGAGCGAGACCTTCGTCCCGTTGGCCACCATCTTCAGACGATGCTGGCCGCGGTTGTCGAAGTTGCCGCCATCGAAGGCCGGAATGTTGAGCCCCTCGTTGGTGGGGTTGTCGTTGTCCTGCCCGGTGCGCTTGTTGTAGCGCCAGCCGTAGTTGCGTCCGTCGTGGGCAATGTAGTCGTTGAGGAACACGAAGTTCCCCGTCGGTTCCTTCACCCAGATCCCGGTCCGCTGCTCCGCGCCGGTGCCCGTGGTCAGCACGAACTCCACCAGGGAGCGATCAATCTCGAACGTCACCGGCGTGCTCGCCGAGGCGTCGAAGGTCCGACTCGTGAACAGGGCGATACCCGGCCAGAGCGAGACCTCCGCGGTGACCGAGAACTTCACCACTCCGTTCGCCACCACGACACCCGACTCCGCGGTGAGCGTGCCCGTGTCGAAGGAGGTGTCATCCCGGACCCACTTCGCGGCGTCGATCGTGGTGCCGGAGAAATCGTCGACGACCAGCACCTTCGGCACCTCCACCACCTCGACCGCCACCGAACCAGAGACACACGCGGCCGGCGTCGATGACACTTCGAACGTCGTCGAACCCACTCCCACGGCCTTGATCGCCACGGCCTGCGTGTCCGGGGTCCCCGGCGCGAAGGTCAAGGTCAGAACACCGCTGGCAGCCCCTTCGGGAATCGCCACAGCCGGATTGCGGCTGGTCACGGTCACCGTCGCCGTACCCTCGTCATGGAGCAGAGTCGGGACGCTGACCACCAATTGCCGTCCGGTGTCCGCCACGGTCATGGATACCGCGGCCGGGGTCACCGCCACGCACGGCAGCGCGTTTTCGACCTTCAGGTTGTCAAAACGCGCCAGCGCCGTGTCGCCAGCCGCGCGGCCATAGGCCGCAAGCACGACGCGGATGTCACTGTTCACAGGGAACTCCACCTTCCCGCCGCTGACGCCGTTGAGGAAGACCTCGACCGTCGAGCCGTCCGCCACCAGGCGGATCTTGCGCAGATCCCCGCCGTCCAGCATGCCCCCGAACCCACCCACGGCCGACCCATTGCCGGTCGGGGATCCAGGATTGGCGTTGACCGCCCAACCAAAGCCGCTCTCCCCCAGATTCTGGGAGAAGAAGACGTACTTGGTATAGTCCGCGGTGGTCAGGTAGACCCCCGCTCGCGCGGCAGTGCCCCCCTGGTTCTCCAGCATCACGCGATCGACCTCGACCACGAGGTTCAGCTCCTTGGTGGCCACGAAGCCGGCCTTGCTGGCCACGCCCGCCCCGGCCCAGAAGTCCGCGTCCGTGGCGCCGCTGATTTCCAGTGCGCCGCCGGTCTGGGTCACGGTGTAAGCCCCAGTGCCTGCTTCGAACGATCGGTTGCTCACCTCCCACTTGGAGGCGTCGAGCGTGCCACCTGCGAAGGCGTCCTCGAGCAGGACCACAGGGCCCTTGGTCACCGCCACCGTCAGTTGATTGGCGGCAGGCACGCTGCCTTCAATGGCGAATTTCGCCGTGCCCACCTTGAGCCCGCGCACCCGGAAGCTGGCGGTATTCGCGCCGCCGGCCGGGAAGGTCACGGATAGCGTCCCGCCGGTGCCACCCTCGGGCACGGCCACCGTGGCGTCGCTGCTGACCACATTCAATTGGATCGCCCGCGAGGCATTCAGCGCCGCCGGGATGCGCACCGTCATCACCCCGCCGAACTGACCTTCGCGCACCGTGGTCGAGGTGGGTGTGAACGCCGCCGAACCCGTCGATTCGATCACCAGGTTGTCCCAGGTGGTCGCAGCGGTGTCGTTGTTGGCGCGCGCGTAGGAGCCGAACTCAAAGATCACCGGCGAGAAGGGGAACTTCACTTCCGCACCCTGCACGCCGTCGAGCGACAGCTTCACCGTCTTGCCATCCGCCACGATGCCCATGCGATGCAGCGCGCCATCGTCGAAGGTGCCGCCGTTGAACGCGACGATGTCCGTGCCGCCTCCGGTGGGCACGTCGCCGTCCTCGCCGATCTTCCGGTTGTACCGCCAGCCGCCCTCGCCCCGGACATCGGCGAACAGCACGTATCGGGTCCGGGTTTCGTCCAGGATCCACAGGGCACTGCGCGAGGCCGTGCCTTGCCCGAGTTCCGACACCCGGTCGATGCCCAGGGTGATGGTTTCCTGCTCGGAGGCGGGGAAGGTCTGCTGGATCTGCAGGGTCGCGCCCGCCCACCACTGCTGCGTGGTGGTGCCGACAAATTCAATCGTGCCGTTCTTGGCCTCGGCATGGATGTCGCCCACGCCCCCTTCGAAGAAGGGCGCGGAGGGCTTGTACTTCGCCGGATCAATGGTGTTCGAGGCGAAGTCGTCTTGGAACACCGGCGGGAGTTTGTCCGGCAGGATGGTCTCGATCTTCAGGTTGTCCCACGTCGTCGCGGCCGTGTCGTTGTTGGCGCGCGCATACGCACCGAACTCCACCACCACCTTCGAGAACGGGAACTTCACTTCCGTGCCCAACTGCCCGTCGAGCATCAGTTTCACCGTCTTGCCGTCGGCCACGATCGACATGCGATGCAACCCGCCGTCGTCGAACGTCCCCCCGTTGAAGACGGCGATGTCGTTGCCGCTGCCCGTCGGGGCGTCGCCGTCCTCGCCGATCTTGCGGTTGTACCGCCAGCCACCCTCAGCGCGCACGTCCGCGAACAACACGTACTTGGTCTTCGACTCGTCCAGAATCCACAGCGCGCTGCGCGAGGCAGTGCCCTGGCCCAACTCCGAAACACGATCGATGGAAACCACCACCGGGGTCGATTCCGTGGCGGTGAAGGTCGGCACCACTCTCAGTGTGCCCCCCGCCCACCACTGCGTCGTCGTGGTTCCCACAAACTCAATTGTCCCGTCCCTCGCCTCGGCGTGGATGTCACCCACCCCACCTTCGAAGAACGGGGCGTCCGGCTGGTACTTGGCGGGATCGATGGTGTTGGACGAGAAATCGTCCGAGAACACCGTGCTCAACACCTTCTGGGTCTCGATCTTCAGGTTGTCCCACCGGGTCGCCGCAGTGTCGTTGTTGGCGCGGGCATAGGCACCGAACTGCACCACGATCTTGGAAAACGGAAACTTCACCTCCGTGCCCACCTGCCCGTCGAGCATCAGCTTCACGGTCTTGCCGTCGGCCACGATCGACATGCGATGCAGACCGCCGTCGTCGAACGTCTCCCCGTTGAACGCCGTAATGTCATTGCCGCTCCCCGTCGGGGCGTCGCCGTCCTCACCGATCTTGCGATTGTAGCGCCAGCCGCCTTCGGCCCGCACATCCGCGAACAGCACGTACTTGGTCTTCGTCTCGTCCAGGATCCACAGCGCACTGCGCGAGGCCGTGCCCTGGCCCAACTCCGAAACGCGATCCACGGACACCGTCACCGGCGTCGACTCCGTCGCGTTGAACGTCGGCACCACGCGAAGCGTCCCGCCCGCCCACCATTGCGTCGTCGTCGTTCCCACGAACTCGATCGCCCCATCCTTGGCCTCCGCATGAATGTCCCCCACGCCACCCTCGAAGAACGGGGCGTCGGGCTGGTACTTCGCGGGATCAATGGTGTTGGAGGAGAAATCGTCCTGGAACAGAACGGTGGAGACCTGCGCCTGAGCCGAGAAGAGTCCGAGGATCGCAACGGCAAAAGCCACGAGACCTCTTCCGAGGCCCCCGGCCCGCCGGTGCGGAGGGCTTCCTGGAGTTTGAGTCGACATCGTGTATGGAGGTTGGGTTGAGGTTTTTATCCGACGTTAGGTGACGCCCCCGAAATCGCCGATTCGCGAAACCCCGCTCCATACAAGCAACGACGCCTCGCGTTCCCGAGGCGGGACCGCATCCCAAAAAGGGACACGCCGCCGCTTGGGGGACGACACAACTCCAGGGGACTCCTCTCCCTAGCCCCCGGGCCACACGGCCGTCAACGCGGTTTTCTAGAATCTGCAAGATAAATGGGGCGACCTCCGATCCGATCTTGGTGCCCGGACCCACCGCTCGATACGCTCCGCGCCATGAAGCCACCGCTCGTCGCCCCCTGCGTGCGCTTCTCCCTGCCCCCCTCCCCGGACTCACTCTGGCGCCGCCGCCCCGTACGATCCGCGTCCAACCCATGCCTGCCTCCGCGCACGCTCCTGCTCACGGTCACCCTGGCACTCACGCTGGTCCTTGCCCTGGCCATCAGGGCCCCGCGGTCGGGCGCCGCCCCCACACCCGACTCCGCTGGTTACCGTTCGCTCCCGCTCGTCTCCCTTCCTGAACCGTCCGGACCACGACGCGCAGGCTTCACCGAACTGCCCGGCCCTTCGCTTGGCATCCACTTCACCAATCGACTCGCTGAGGATCGCTCGCTCACCAATCAGATCTTCCTCAATGGCTCCGGGGTCGCCGCTGGGGACGTGGATGGGGACGGCTGGTGCGATCTCTATTTCTGCGGCCTCGACTCCCCCAACGCACTCTTCCGCAACCTCGGCCAGTGGCGGTTCCAGGACGTCACCTCCTCCGCCGGCGTGGCCTGCGAAGATCAGGCCTCCACCGGCGCCGCATTCGCCGACCTCGATGGCGACGGCGACCTCGATCTGCTCGTCAATGGCATCACCCGCGGCACCCGGCTCTTCCTGAATGACGGCCACGGAGCGTTCACCGAAGCCACCGACGACTACGGACTGCGCAACTCCCGCGGAAGCGCCTCCATGGCGCTCGCCGATATCGATGGCGACGGCTGGCTCGACCTCTACGTCGTCAACTACCGCAACGACACCCTCCGAGACCAACCCGAGACCCGCTTCCGCATGGGCGTCACCAACGGCGTCTCCACCCTGCTCAGCGTCAACGGACGCTCCCCCGAAGATCCAGAAATCCTCGGGCGGTACAGCTTCGACCGAACCGGCGGCGTGCTCGAAAACGGAGAAGCCGACGTGCTGTTCCGCAACCTCGGCGGACGCCGATTCGCGGCCGTTCCCTGGACCGACGGCACGTTCACCGACGAACAGGGCCACCCGGTAACCGCTCCCTACGATTGGGGACTTTCCGCCCAGTTCCATGATCTCAATGCCGACGGCGCCCCGGACCTCTACGTCTGCAATGATTTCCAATCGCCCGACCGGATCTGGATCAACGACGGCTCGGGACGATTCCGAGCCCTGCCCTCCGACGCCCTCCGCAAAACCAGCCTGTTCTCCATGGGCGTGGATGCCGCCGATGTCGACCGCGATGGGCAGGTCGACCTGTTCGTCGCCGATATGCTGAGCCGCGAGCACGCGCGTCGGCAGGTTCAAGTCATGGACCGCCTCGCCTTCGCCCAGTTCCGTGCCAATACCGGATCTCGTCCCCAGGTCCCACGCAACACCCTCCTCCGCCATCGCGGCGATGGCTCGTACGCCGAGCTGGCTCAACTCGCCGGCCTCGATGCCTCCGAATGGTCCTGGTGCCCCATCTTCCTGGACGCCGACCTCGATGGCTTCGAGGACCTGCTCATCACCACCGGACATTGGCGCGATGCCCAACACGCCGACATCGCGCGCCAGATCGACGACGACCTGCGACGCCAACCGAGATCCCCCCGCGACCAACTCCGACTCCGCTCCCGATTCCCCCGACTCGAAACACCCCTCGTGGCCTTCCGCAACCGGGGGGATCTCACCTTCGAAGACGCGGGAGTCGGCTGGGGACTCACCCATACCCAGGTCGCCCACGGCATGGCCCTGGCCGACCTCGACCGCGACGGCGATCTCGATCTCGCCGTGAACTGCCTCAACGGCGCTCCACGCCTGATACGCAACGAAGTCTCCGCCCCACGCCTCGCCATCCGCTTGCGAGGTCTTCCCCCCAATACCCATGGCATCGGAGCGCGCCTGCGCGTCCGTACCCCCGGGCTGCCCGACCAATCCCAGGAACTGATCGCCGGAGGACGCTACCTCTCATCCGACGACCCGCTCCGCACCTTCGCGATCGGATCCGCCACCGCCCAGTCGGAGGTCGAGGTCCTTTGGCGCTCCGGCCGCCGTTCGCTCCTCCGTCACGTCGCCCCCAACCAATGCCTCGAGATCCACGAGTCCGGAGCGGAAACCGCACCCAGGGAAGGTCCGCCCCCACCGGGCCTCCCCCTCTTCCTCGACGTCAGCGCCGCACTCGGACATGAGGATGTGGACGCGGCCTCCGAGGATACTCTGCGCCACCCACTCCTCCCGCACGCCCTCGATGTCCACGGCCCCGGCGCCGCCTGGTTCGACTTCACCGGGGACGGCTGGGAAGACCTGCTGATCGCCACCGGACGCGGCGGGCGCACCCTCGCCTACCGCTGCAACCGCGACGGCACATTCGTCCGGCAGCGCGCGCGGTTCTTTGAATCTCCCGCCCCGCGCGATGTGCTCGGCATCCTCGGCCTGCAGGCCACCCCCAACCACGCGCTGCTCGCCCTCGCGGAAGGGGACGCCTCCCCCCCTGCCAACCCAGCCCCGGTCCTCCGCCTGATCTCCCTGGCGGACGGCTCCCTGCGCGACACGCCCAACACCAACGCCTCCCCCCTCGGCCCGCTGGCAGCCGCGGATATCGATCTCGATGGCGACCTCGACCTGTTCGTCGGCACACTGTCCACTCCAGACCACTATCCCCAGGCCAGCCCGTCCCAGGTGTTCCTCAACGAAGCAGGGAACTTCACCAATTCACGCCCCGTGCTGAATCCCTCCTCGTCGCTGCGCGCCGCTCAATGCGCGATCTTCTCCGATTTCGATACCAACGGTTCCCCCGATCTCATCCTCGCCGGCGAATGGGGCCCGATCCACATCCTCAAAAATTCCGCCGGCCGATTCGAGGAGTGGGATCCCCCGGTGCAACGTCCCAACCAACCCCAGTCCGCTCCCCCGACACGACTCTCGACCCTGACCGGCGGCTGGGCTTCGGTCGTGACCGCCGACTTCGACCACGACGGCCGACCCGATCTCGCCGCCGGGAACTGGGGACGCAACACCGCGCGCCACCCTTCCCCTGCGCATCCCATCCAAATGCACTTCGGCGACGCCGATGGCTCAGGACACTTCGCGCTTCTGGAGAGTCATGTGGACCCCGCCTCCGGACGTCGCGTGCCCACCCGGGATCTCATGTCGTTGTCCGCCGCCTTTCCCAGCCTGAGCGCGCGATTTCCAACCCACGCCGCCTTGGCCAACGCCACCCTGGATCAGGTGCTCGCCGCCGACCTCCCCGACCTCCAATCGGCCTCCCTCGGTCTGCTCGATTCGGTGGTGCTCCTGAACCGCGGCGATC
>JADLFD010000325.1 GCA_020845805.1 Verrucomicrobiales bacterium
AAGCCTGGTACGACTACGCCGGGGTTCTCGCCTCGTTGAAGAAGCCGATGGAATCCCTCAATGCGCTGGGGCGCGCGATCCAGATCAGCGACGCGCGGCGGGGTCGGGATGCACGTCAGAAGGACCTGCGCCCCGTGGCGGCCACGGATCCGAGGTTTAGCAGCGTGCGCAACCTGCCGGAGTGGCAGCGCGTCACCTCTCCGCCGGGACAGTAGGAATCCCTGCGGTAAGTGTGATCAGAGTGAATCGGCGATCCTATCCCCAGAGACCACCGAGGGACGCAAACGGGGGGAAGGAAGATGAGGCGAGGGGCCAGGGAGGCTGGCCCCTTCTGTGAATCTCTGCGCTCTCAGTGGATCTCTGATGAGGTCGCGGGGAAATGACGGGGATGGAATCGGGCAGGAAGATGGGGGGCAGGAAGATCAAGGCCGGGAAGCTTGGAAGGGTTCTATCCGAGAAGTGGGGCGGGTCCACAGAGACCGCCGAGGAACACAGAGGGGGGAGGGGAGACAAGGGGAGGGGTCTAGGAGGCTGGGTCTGTCTGTGAATCTCTGCGTAATCGGTGGATCTCGGTGGATCGGGTGCGGAGGCGTGAGCGCGATTTGCACGATCGCGACACCGTCACGCCATCTCGCGCTGGGCGGCGAGTTCGTGCTGAAGAATGGCCAGGGCCGCCACCGCGGCGGTCTCGGCACGCAAGGTGAGGGGGCCAAGGGAGATGGCGTGCGCGCCGGCTGCCAGCAATGAGTCCTGTTCTGCTTCGGTCAGATCGCCCTCGGGTCCGATGATCGCGGTGACGCAAGTGGGGACCCTTGGGAGCGTGGCGAGCACTTGCCGCGGCGAGCGCGTGTCGGATCGCAGCATAGCGGCGAGCCACGGACCCGACGTGTGGGGAGGTGCGGCCACCCAGGCTTCCAGACGCAGGGGGGGATGGATTCGCGGCAGCCAGGCGTTGCCGCACTGCTTGGAGGCCTCCACTGCGGTCGTGTGCCAGGCTTCGACCCAGGATTCGGGCGTGTCGGCTCCCAGCCGGGGAATGGTGCGTTCCGTGAACAGGGGATGGATTTCCGCGGCTCCCAGTTCGGTGGCCTTTTGCACGAGCCAGTCCATGGCGCGCCCTTTGAGGATGGCGACCGCGAGGTGAACGCGGGGTGGAGCGTCCTGATGGCGTTCGGCGAGGATCCGTGCGGTGGCGGCACGGCGGTCGGTGCCGATCAACTCGCAGTCGAGTCGGCGACCGGCGCCGTCGAGGATTTCGATGCGCGTTCCCGGCGTCAGCCGGAGCACGCGCACCGCGTGGTGGCTGTCGGGTTCCGACAGCCGCAGTTCTGGCCCCGTGCACCGGTCCGGGGCGAGGAAGAATCGGTGCATGGGAGCGGGGTGGAGATCCGGTCCGGGGCGGATTGACCGCGCGCGGGGAGGCGGGCGTCAGCGGAAGAACTCGCGTGCGCGGTCGAAGAACGACTTGGCGCGCGGGTGGCTCGAGTTGTCGCAGATGGCGGCGAACTCCTCGAGTTTGGTGCGCTGCGCGCTGTTGAGGTGGGTGGGCACCTCGAGGGCGACGCGGACCAGGAGGTCACCCTGTCCGTAGCCCTGCACGTTTTTGACCCCCTTGCCCTTGAGTCGAAAGAGTGTGGCGGGCTGAGTTCCGGCGGGGATCCGGATGGAGGCGCGACCGGTGAGGGTGGGTACATCCACCTCGGAGCCGAGGGCGGCCTGGGTGAAGCTGATGGGCACCTCGCAGATGAGGTCATCGCCGTCGCGCTGGAAGATCTCGTGTTCGCGGACGTGGAGGACGACGTACAAGTCGCCCGGGGGCCCACCGCGCATGCCGCCCTCCCCGTTGCCGGTGGAGCGCAGCCGGGTGCCGGTGTCGACACCGGCGGGGATGCGGATCTTGATCTTGGAGGTCTTTTCGGAGCGTCCACTGCCGCGGCATTTGCGGCAGGGCTTTTCGAGGATGCGACCGGCGCCCTCGCACTTCGGGCAGGTCTGGGCGATGGAGAAGATGCCGCGGGAGGACACGACTTGTCCGCGGCCGCCGCAGGTGAGGCATTGCTTCATCGACGACCCCGGTTCGGCGCCGCGTCCGTGGCAATGGTCGCAGCCTTCGGGGCGGGTGAGGGTGAGCTCCTTCTCCACGCCGAGCACGGCTTCCTCGAGGGTGATCTGGAGGTCGTAACGAAGATCGGAACCGCGGGCAGGGGCGGTGGGATCGGCGTTGCGGCCTTCGCCGAAGAATTCGCCAAAGATGCCGCCATTGCCGCCGAACACTTCGCGGAAGATCTCGAACGGGTCATGGAACCCGCCGCCGGAGGGGCTGCGTCCGGCCGCACGCGCGCGTGGATCGAAGGCGGCATGGCCGACTTCGTCGTAGGTGGCGCGCTTCTGGTCGTCGCTCAGGACCTCGTACGCCTCGCTCAGTTCCTTGAACTTCTCTTCGGCGGCTTTGTCACCCGGGTTTTTGTCGGGGTGATATTTGACCGCGAGCTTGCGGTAGGCCTTTTTGATTTCGTCCGGGGACGCACCTTTGGCGAGGCCGAGGACCTCGTAGTAATCGCGTTTGGCCATGGCTCATCCTTGGGGCGGGCGGGCGACGACAACGGTCGCGGGGCGGATCAGGCGCTGCTGGAGTTTGTAACCTTTGCGCAATTGCTGCAGGACATGGCCTTCGGGCACGTCGAGGGATTCGACCTGCGAAACGGCCTCGTGCCAGGTGGGGTCGAACGGTTGTCCCTGGGCGTCGATTTCCTCGAGGCCGGCGTCGCGCAGGACGCCTTTGAGCTGGCCGAGGACCATTTCCACGCCGGTTTTGAGGGATTCGACCGTGGCCTGAGCCTGGGCCCCGCCCACGGCGGCGAGGGCCATGTCGAGGTTGTCCAGCGCGGGGACGAGTCGTTCCATGAGGGACTGGTTGGCGTACTGGATGGCTTCCTGGCGTTCGCGGGCCGAGCGTTTGCGGAGGTTGTCGAGATCGGCCATGGCGCGCAGCGCGCGTTCCCGGAGCGCATCGGACTCAGCGGCTTTGGCGCGCAAGGCGGCCAGGTCCTCGGCCGAGATCGCGGGGGCGTCAGGCGTGGCGGCGGACGGTCCGCTGGCCCCCGTCGGGTCGCCGGCGGTTTGCGTTTCTGAACTGGCGGCTTCGGATTCGTTCTCGGCTTTGCTCATACCCGTCTTACGGAAGAACATCAGGCGGCGGAGCATACACGGCGCCTGCCGCCATGCAATCGCGTGCCCGAAGTGGGGGAGAGACGTTTTGCGTCCGACCCAAACGATGGGGAGGGGCGTGGGAACGGGATGGGGATCACGACTTTGAAGAGGCGGCGGGCTGCAGGTAGGATTTGCCTCGGTAGCGCGCGGCGAGCACGAGGAAGATGCCTGCGGCGAGGGCCATGAGTCCGGCGAACACCCAGAAGAACGTGGACAGCGACATCTTCTGCAGCGGGGCCAGGAAGGCCACCAGCACGTTGCCGAAGGTCACGCACAGGAGCCAGAAGCTGGCGATGATGGCCTTCATCGCGCGCGGCGCCTGGGTGTACGCGAATTCGAGTCCGGTCACCGAGACGAGCACTTCGGCGGTGGTGATGAGGAAGTAGGGGATGACTTGCCAGAGCACATGGACCTCGCCCTTGCCGGCGCCTTCGATGCGAGCCTGGAGCAGGGCGACGGAGGCGAAGGCCACGGCGGTGAGCACCATGCCGATGCCCATTCGGTGAAGGGGCTTGAGAGGTCTGCCGCGGCGTTCGAGTGGCTGGTAGACCAGCACATTGAGCAGCGGGATGATGATCATGACGAAGAGCGGATTGAGCGCCGCGAGCTGTGCGGGGAGGAGTTCCACGCGCTGCGTCGAACCGCGCCACAGTTGGTGCCCCAGCGCGCCCAGGCCCCAGATCCCGATGAGAACCAGGACGCCCCGGGTGATCCTGGCGGAGGGGGGGCGGTTGGAGATCCAGAGGAAGAGCCAGGCGCCCCCGAACAGCGCCCCGGCCACCGTGGCGGGGATGAGCCAGCCCGACCAGAGGGAGGCGGGCACCTGCAGGACCAGGTTCATGGCCTTGGCCTGCTCCACCCAGGTGGAGGAGTGCTGGTCAAAGAGCGCCCAAAAGACGCTGACCATGGAGAACACCACGATGATGCGCAGCACGGCGGGCGGGCCCTCCGCGGCTTCCTCGCCGAAATGTCGGCGCGCGGGAGCCCAGAAGTCCTCGCCCGGTTGGCGCCGCTCACGGTTTCGAAAGCTGTAGAGCAAGACCGACAGGAAGCCGGAATCCTCAGCTTTGCGCTGTCGGATCGCGAAGAGGCCGAGTCCCATGAGAAACGCGATCGCCCCGGCGGCGGCATAGCCCCAGTGGGTCGCAATCACATGGGCGATGGAGGCGCCCACGGCGCCGTCGCGTTGCGACATGGCGGCCTCGACGATTTCCTCCGCCACGCCGGTGCCCACTCCCACGACCACGAGCAGCGGCACGGCGAGCAGGGAGGACGCCATGAAATCGAGTCCGCCCAGGGCGCCGCCTGGTTTGGGCGGGAGCCGGACGTAACGTTTGCGGCCGAGCCAGAAGATCAGGGTGGCGATGGCCATGAGCACACCGGGGACCCCGAAGGCGACCTCCGCGCCGAAGCGTTTGAAGAGGTAGGGGGTGAGGAGGCTGGCGAAGAAGGAGCCGAAGTTGATGATGAAATAGAAGATCTGGAACACCCGCGTGATCAAATGGGAGTTCTTCTCGGTGAACTGGTCGCCGACGTTGGCGGAGACGCAGGGTTTGATGCCGCCGGAACCGAGTGCGACGAGGGCCAGGCCGGCGAACATGGCGGTTTCCGCGAAGCCCAGGGAGCCGGTGGATCCGGCGCGGCCGGCGATGGCCAGGGCCGCGTGCCCGGCGCAGTAGATGAACGACACCATCAGGATCACGCGGTATTTGCCGAGGAAACGGTCGGCCAAAATGCCGCCGATCATGGGGAAGAGATAGACGCCGGCCATGAAGAGGTGCGTCACCTGGGTCGCGCGCACTTTGGCGTCGGCCAGCGCCTGGGTCCCCACCGCCTGTTCAGCCATGAATCCGAGGAACAGACTCGTGAGATAGACGTACAGGATCTGGCGCATCCCGTAGTACGAGAAGCGTTCCGCGCCCTCGTTGCCCACGATGAAAGGGATGCCCGGGGGGAAGCGGTCGTCGCGCGTGGGATTCGCGGACGGGTGGCTGGCGCGGTTCACGGGCGCGAGCCTAACGGGAGCGACCCCGCGGCACAAAGCGAGGAGTGAGGAGCGGCAGACCCTCGCGGAGCCGCCGCTTCCGTCCCATTCGGGTCCTCCTGCCGATCCTGCCTCCGGCCACCGAATTGACCTGTACCCGGTGACGGGAGAACGACGGGAATTCGGCTCGCGCCGGCGGCTTCCCTTGGGTACGCAAGGTGCCGTGCAGCCCATGTCCGACCGACTTCAAGGTCTTTTGGCGATGGTCCTCGTGTTCCTGGCGTTCGGTGCGGCGCCGGTCTCCGCGGCGTCCCCCGAGGCGGGAACGGTTCCGTTGAGTCCGGCCGAGAAGGCGGAGGGTTGGGTGCTGCTCTTCGACGGCGAGAGCACGCAGGGCTGGCGTGCGTTTCGGCAGCCGACGTTTCCCACCAATGGATGGGCGGTGGAGAACCGCTGCCTGCGTCACGTGGGCAAGGGGGGTGGGGGCGACATCATCACCCGCGAGCGTTACACGAGCTACGAGTTGCGCTTTGATTGGCTTATCAACGCGGGTGGGAACAGCGGGGTGAAATACTTCATCACCGAGGAACGCACCACGGCCATCGGGCACGAGTACCAGTTGCTGGGGCCGCGGGACACGGCGGAGGCGCTGAAAGACCTGAAGCACGCCACCGCGTCGTTCTACGATGTCCTGCCGGTGGGGACCAATGCGTTGCCGCGCCCGCCCGGGGAGTGGAACACCAGTCGGATCGTGGTCCGCCCGCCGGTCGTCGAACACTGGCTCAACGACACGAAGGTGCTGGAGTATTCGCTGACGAGCGAGGCGGTGAAGAGCGGGATTGCCGCCAGCAAGTTCAAGGCAGTGGCGGGATTTGGCACCAGCTACCCGCACCACATCCTGCTCCAGGACCACGGTGGGGACGCCTGGTTCCGCAACGTCCGGCTGCGTCCGATCACTCCCTGACGGTGGGCGTCAGCGGTCGTTCCTGGCGCACCGTCTGGGGCGCGAGCGGGGCCCCGGGCGTCCCGTGGATTCGTTCGAGTGTGGTCTTGCGATGCGCCCAGGCGGCGGCGACGACACCGATCCCCAGCAGGACGAGGGTGCGGCCGGTCTCCGGGACGGGATGACTGACCGGGCCGTCCGCGGAAGGGGTCGGGCTGGCACTGGCGAAGAGAGCGGAGGCGGAAGCGCGTGGGCTGAGTAGGGCGCAGGCGACGAGGGTGACCGCGAGAGCAGCTCCGACACGGAGTGAAGCGAAGCAGAGTCGGCGTTGGGGGGTCGCGGAGCGTGAGGCAGGGGTGAGGTTCATGGCTGGGCGTTCGGCTCAAAGCCGCGTCGAGGTGTCGGCCAGCCGAGGCGCCTTCGCCCGGGCCGGGCCGGGACCACCCTCTTCGTCAAACGTCTATCGGCAGATTGTCGCCGGGAGTTGAGCGCAGAGGCACGAGCCGAGGCGGAGGGGCAGGGACGCGTGATCGCTTTCCCGCGCGAACGCCCAGGCCATCGCGACCGCCCTCGAGTTCGGCTTCGAGGTCTAAGCTGAAGTCAGCTTCGCCCGGGGGATCAGGCGAGTTTCCAGGGTTCGCGGTAGGCGCGGCGCAGGAACTCATTCGCCTTCGGGCTGTTGGTGAACTGGAAGGCGGCGGTGTCCCAATGCAGCGTGAGGCGGGTGAGGGCTTCGCGCATCTGGACCCGGAGCGCGACATTGCCGAGGAGCACGGTTTCGGCGAGGGGCCCGGCCCAGTCAAAGTAGGATCCGGCCGGTACTTTGGTGCGGCAACTATTCGCCCATTCGGTGTACGCGCCGCCCGGCACGCGCGGGATGGACGCGGCGATGCGACCGGCGTCGACACGGCGCTTTTCCGGATAGACACGACCGCCGAGGATGTAGCCCTCGGTGCCGATCAGCAGGCGGCCGTTGTCACCCAGCACCTCGTCATCCTCCAGGTCGAGCGGCCGCGGGGGGCGGAGTCCGCCATCGTACCAGACCAGCTTGAGGGCAGGCATGGCGAGGCCGCCGGCTGCACGACCGGATAGGCCGCGCACGTGCGCGTTGTTGGCCTGGATGGCGTCGGTGCGGGCGGGGAACTGGTAGGTGACCATCGAGGCGAGCGGGTAGGTCTCGGGATTGACGCGACTCGAGCAGGCCTGGACCGAGGTGGGCGCGCCGAGTTTAAGCGCGCGGAAGATGGGGTCGAAGGAGTGGCAGCCGATGTCGCCGAGGGCGCCAGTGCCGAAGTCCCACCAGCCACGCCAGCGGAACGGGGCGTAGATCGGATGGAAGGGGCGTTCGGGGGCGGGACCAAGCCAGAGGTCCCAGGCCATGCTCTCCGGCGGCGTCGGGGTGTCCTTCGGGCGGTCCACACCTTGGGGCCAGTATTCATCGAAGAGACCGCGTGAGGGGCGATCGGTCCAGACATGGACCTCGGTGACGTCGCCGATGGCGCCGCTCCAGACCAGTTCGCTGAGACGACGGGTTTCCTCGCTGGCCTGTCCCTGGTTGCCCATCTGGGTCGCGACGCCCGCCTGTCGCGCGGCCTCGGCCACTTGGCGCGCCTCCCAGACCGAGTGCGTGAGGGGCTTCTCGCAGTAGACATGTTTGCCGCGGCGGATGGCCTCCATGGACGCGAACGCATGATGATGATCGGGCGTCGCGACCACCACGGCGTCGAGGTCCTTCATCGTGTCGAGCATCTCACGGTAGTCCTTGAAGGTTTTCGCCTGCGGGTACTTTTTGAACGTACCCGCGGCGTGGCGCCAATCCGGGTCGCAGAGGGCGACGATGTTCTCGTTGGGGAACTGCGCGATGTCGTGGCTGCCCTGGCCGCCGAGGCCGATGCCCGCGATATTGAGGCGCTGGCTTGGCGGGGGTTCCGCGCCACGTCCCACGACGTGCGGGGGCACGATCTGGATGGTGGCCAGCGCGAGCCCGGCCTGCTTGAGGAATTGTCGGCGAGGCACACGGGAGGATGGGGTCTGGGGGCGCATGCGTGGGCGGGGGTTGATGGGAGGCAGTGTGCGCGGGGAGGAACGCGGCGTCATGCGTGGAGTGGCGGGCCACGCAAGCGGTTGACCGGCGGATGGGCCTCCGCCCACGGACCGAGCACGGCGGGAGTGGAGCGAGGTCGCCGTGCGGGAAGCGAGGTGGGAATCGACGGCGGGGCGTGGGCGCCGTGAATTCCGTCGGTTCGATCCGGGTCAGGGGCGCACGACCCGGACGCGTTGGGTGGCGGCGTTGGTGAGACCTTGGACGGCGAAAGGCACGTTGAGGAGGTTGGTGCCGCGTCGCATCAGCACGGTGCCGCGCTGGCCCTCGACATTGACCTCTTGCACGACGCCTTGGACACCGGCGGTGGGGAAGCTGCGGATCGCGTCGGTCGGGGCGTGGGGAGTGGCGACGGCGGAGCGGATGGATTGGGTGAGTGCCTCGCGTTCAGCGGGAGAGAGGGTTTCCTCTCCGGCAGC
>JADLFD010000326.1 GCA_020845805.1 Verrucomicrobiales bacterium
CCGAAGTGGAGCGCTGGTGCGCTGCCGCCCTCGCGCAGCAGCCACTGGCGCTGTGTGTGCCCGGCTGCCGGGTGGAGTTGGTGGTGGAAACCGTCGGGGAGTCAGGAGTGAAAGTCTCGGCCTTGGTAGGCTTCCCCTTCGGGGCGACGGATACGGATGTGAAGCGTTTTGAGATCGAGACCGCGTTGGAGGCGGGTGCCGGCGAGCTGGATTGCGTGATGAACCTGGGCTGGATCCGGGAGGCCAACTCGCGGGCTGTGCTGCGTGAACTCAGGGATCTGCGCGAGGCGGCGGAGGAGCGTCCGGTCAAGGCGATCCTGGAGGTTTCCCTGCTCACCCCGGAGCAGGTGATCTGGGCGGCACACTGCGTGAGGGAGGCGGAGGTCCAGTTCCTGGTGACCGCCACCGGCTGCGCCGGACGCCCCACCACCGTGGACGAGGTGCGTGCCATCCGGGAGGCGGTAGGCCCCGAACTCGGGATCAAGGCGGTGGGCGGACTTGGCGACCCTACCGTGGCCACCGCCTTGCTGGCGGCCGGGGCGAATCGCCTGGGGGCGTTCGAGACCGACGTTTGGACTCGGGAGAAGAGCTAGGCGCGTTCCTCGAGCAGATCACGGCGTCCGCCGGTCAGGAGGTGCTCGATGAAATTGGTCGAGTAAACGCCGCGCCGGAAGTTGGGATCCTGGAGGATGGCCTGCTCGAAGGGGATGGTGGTCTTGACTCCCGTGATGAGGTACTCGCCCAAAGCGCGGCTCATGCGGTCCATGGCTTCCCGCCGGTCTTTTCCAAAGGTGATCAGTTTCCCGATCATGGAATCGTAGTAGGGCGGGATGACGTACCCGGAGTAGGCGTGCGAATCGAGGCGGACCCCGCGTCCCCCGGGGGCGTAGTACATCTCGATGCGGCCTGGGGAGGGGCGGAAATCGTCGAAGGGATCCTCGGCGTTGATGCGGCACTCGATGGCGTGCCCTTTGAAGGCAATATCCGAGTCACGCAGCCGGAGAGGTTCCCCCATGGCGATGAGGATCTGCTGCTTGACCAGGTCGACGCCGGTGACTTCCTCCGTGATCGGATGCTCGACCTGGATGCGCTTGTTGACCTCGAGGAAGTAGAAAACGCCCTGGCCATCGACGATGAATTCGACGGTTCCGGCATTGGAATAGCCCGCCTCTTCTGCGATGCGGATGGCGGCCTTACCCATCTTCTTCCGCAGGTCGCGGAACTTGTTCTCGATGAGCGGGGAGGGGGTTTCCTCCACCAGTTTCTGATTCCGCCGCTGGATGGAACAGTCGCGTTCGCCGAGGTGGATCACGTTCCCGCGCGAGTCGGCGAGAATCTGGAACTCGATGTGGTGCGGGTTCTCGATGAACTTCTCGATGTAGACGGCGGAGTTTCCGAAGGCCTTCTCGGCTTCCGCGCGGGCGGTGTGATAGCCGGTGACCAGCGACATGTCGTTATGCGCGATGCGCATGCCGCGCCCGCCGCCGCCGGCGATGGCCTTGATGAGGACCGGATAGCCAATTTTTGCCGCCACCGCCTTGGCATCCTGTTCGTTATCGATGACCCCATCGGAACCTGGTGGGGTGGCCACGCCGGCCTTGCGAGCCAGGGCGCGGCTGACGTTCTTGTCCTCCAACGCCATCATGGCTCGTGCGCTGGGACCGATAAACCGAATGTTGCAGCTGGTGCAGATCTCTTCGAAGTGAGCGTTCTCGGAGAGGAAACCGTAGCCGGGGTGGATGGCATCGACGTCGGCGATTTCCGCCGCGCTGATGATGCGGTCGATGCGGAGGTAGCTTTCCGAGGAGGGTCCTTTGCCGATGCAGATCGCCTCATCGGCGAGGTGCACGTGCATGGAATTGGCGTCGGCCTCCGAATACACCGCCACAGTGCGGATATTCAGCTCCTTGCAGGCGCGGATGACGCGGACGGCGATTTCTCCGCGGTTGGCGACGAGCACCTTCTCGAACATGAGGCGTACGGCCCGGTCTTGGGGGCGTGGGGAGAGGTTTCCGTTAAAGGGGTGGGCCGGCTGGGCTTATTTACTTACAGCGGGCGCACCTTGAACAGCGGTTGACCGAATTCCACCGGCTTGGCGTTGTCGACGAGCACCTGAGTGATGACGCCGCGGACTTCGGCCTTGATTTCGTTCATGACCTTCATGGCCTCGATGATGCAAACCACCGTATCGGGGCTGACTTCGGTTCCCACGTCCGCATACGGGCTGGAATCCGGTGAGGGTGAACGATAAAGAGTCCCGATCATGGGGGACTTGATCTCCAGGGCACCCGAGGCGTTCTCGGCGCCCTTAGCGGCCGAGGCTGCGGGGAGGGTGGCGGAGATTGCGGCGGCGGAACCGCTGGAGAGAGCTCCTGTATCGTCAAAGGTGATGGGAGAACCGCCGTTTCCGCCTCGTTTGAGTCGAATTTTGAAGTCTTGGCGTTCGAGTTCGAACTCCGAGATCGCGTTCTTCCGCATCAGGTCGATGATCGCCTTGATGTCTTTCAGGTCCACAGCGGGTCTCCGGTTGCTCGCAGTCTTGGTTTCCCCGGCTTGGGGGCCCAAGTCCTGAGAACAAAAAAAGCAGCGGCCACGGAATCGACTGCTGCTGCCACTTGTCTCAAGACGGGGGGACGCTAGCGACCGCAGAAATCCGGGTCAAGCCCTGTTTGGGTTGAGACCACTCAAGCGGCTGCGTCAAATCCATCGATTTTGACGTCTTGATTCCCGATTCTAGGCCTTCGTTATTGTTACAGCTGCGTGGATGGCCAAAATGTAGGATTCGGCGCCAAAACCGGCGATGACCCCCCGGCAGACCGGGGCGATGAGCGACTGGTGCCGGAAGGATTCCCGGGCGTGCACGTTGGAAAGATGAATTTCGATCGTGGGCACACCGACCGCGGAGATGGCATCGCGCAGGCCGATGCTGGTGTGGGTGTACGCCGCCGCGTTCAACACGATGGCTCCGGCACTCCCCCGCGCTTCCTGGATCCAGGTGATCAGTTCGCCTTCGTGATTGGATTGCCGGAAATCGATCTCCAGGAGCGGGTCGAGACCACGGGCCGTGTCGCGGACACGTGCTTCGATCTCCGCCAGCGTGAGGCGGCCGTACACGCCGGGCTCGCGCGTTCCCAGGAGATTCAAATTGGGTCCGTTGAGGAACAGCAGGCGCATTTCAGGGTGAGGTTACCGATGACGGAACCGCGGGTGAAGGCTTTTGGGCGAGGAGCCACCCCAGGAGAGCGAACGCGATCCAGGAGGTGGCGGGGAGGTACAGGCCGAACTCGACCATGCCTTGCGCGAACCAGCCAAACACGCCCAGCGCGACCGCGGCGGGGAGAACGTCGGAGTGCTGACGCCGGAATCGGAGGACCCGCAGGAGGGCCGCGACGGTGAACCCCGCGTAAGTGAGGAATCCCGGGAGACCGGAATCCACGCCCTGCTGGAGATAGTCATTGTGAGCCAGTTGGGCCATTTCGGACTCCGGTCGTTTGACGCGCGAGTACACCCCTTTGAAGCCGCCGGGTCCGTGACCCAGCACGGGTCGCTCGAGAATCCCGGTGACGGCGGCGTTCCAGTAGTCATACCGGGCCGAGACACTGGTGGCCCCGGCCTTGAGTTTGGCGGCATAGAGCCATCCGAAGCTGGCCAGGCCCACGACCGCCACGAGAACTCCTGCGGCCAGGCGCGCGCGCCGGGGGATGGGGTAGTGGGCCAGCACGACCAGGACCATGCCCAGTGCGAGGAGCCAGCCGGCTTTGGAGCCGGACCAGACCAGGACGGCGATCCCGGCCAGGGCGGCCAGGGCGGCCAGCGTGCGGGCACCGAGTGGCCCGTAGCGTCCTCCCACGCGATGAGCCAGGACCAGGGTGGGGGGGAGGAGCAGGAGGAGGGCCCCGGCGAGCGCGTTGGGATAGACGAGCGTGCTGAAGACGCGATTGCTTTGAATGCGCGCCAGGTACTCGGGGGCGAGAGTAAGTCCTTGCGCATTTTCGAAGATCATCTTGCGAGTGGCTTCCAGGCCACCGAAGCGCTGTTCCGCGGCCAGGCCGAGCACCACCACCAAACCGGCAGCCAGGCAGAGCCAGAAGGTGCGCAATTCCTCGGCGCGCGAGAGCGCTTGAGCACCGAGCAGCAGGCAGACGACGAGCGCGGTGAAGTGGAGGAAGATCGGGGCGGCTACGGCGGGATCCACCGCGGTGAAGGTGGCGACCCCCTGCCACGCGTACCAGCTGAGCACGAGGAGCAGGCAGGTGGGAGGGAGTTCCAGACGGGCGCGCAGGAGGAGCAGAGGCAGGGCGGCGACCAAGGCGACGAGGAGCAGCGGATACGCGAAGCGGAGCGGCCAGGCAAAGACGCGCCACTCGGCCAGGGAGCGGGGCGTTTCCACCAGGGCGTCGAGGATTACCGGGTTTCCGAACTTGAGCAGTCCCAGAGCCAGGACGAGTCCGAACACGCCGGCGAATGCGGCGCCGCGTGGGGAAGTGGGCTGGGCGGCCTGGGGGGAGAGGGACTTCATCGGCGGCGCAGGCGGGGCAGGAGGGGTCCGTGCGGACGGATCAGAGCCGCAACTTGATCAGGGCGATCTCCAGGGCGAGGGCTTCCTGAACGTTGGTGTGGAGGAGGGTCTGCGTCCGTTCGATGACCTCCAGGTTGGCCATCGCCTGGGGAGGATCGAGGCGACGTGCGACGGCGCGCGAGGCGGCTTCGAGGTGGGGGAAGGCGAGCAGGCTGGTGGGCTGGTCGAGGGTGATCAGCCAGAGGTCACGGAGCCAGCGCTGGACGTCCTGGAGCACGGCGGCGCGGCGGCGGCGGTACTCGGCTTCGACGGCGGCTTCGGCTTCCTCCTCCCATTGCTCGCGCAGCGCCGGATCCACGTCCTTGTAATTCGCGGCGGGCGAGCGGCGTTCCACCTCTTCTTCGGCGATTTCCCTGAGCCGGCCCAGTCGCACGAGGAGGGAATCGAGGAGCAGGTAGCGGGCGAGCAGCGATCGGGGAGGCGCCTCGAGAGTGGCGGCGAACCGGTTGAGCCACTCGAGGTGCTCGGGGTCGGGGGTGGGGGCGCCGGGGAAGGTCAGGCGCAGGCAGCGGGAGAGGATCGTCTCCAGCAGCCGCTCGGGTTCGGTGGAGAGCAGGAGCAGGAGGGATCCGGAGGGGGGTTCCTCGAGGGTTTTGAGGAAGGCGTTGGCGGACTGGGATTGGAGGCGGTCGGCGCCGACGAGCACTCCGACCTTGCGCCGGCCCTCGGTGGGTTTGAGCTGGATGGTGCTGATCAGTTCCCGCACCTGGTCCACGCGGATGATGCGGGTTTTGGACTCGGCGCGGATCCAGTGGACATCCGGGTGCAGGCTGGCGGCGATGCGTCGGCAGCTGGAGCAATGGCCGCAGGCAGTGGAGGGCAGGGCACCGGCGGGAGTGGAGGACGAGCCGGTGCAGTTGACGGTGGTGGCGAGTTCGCGGGCGACGCGTTCGAGGAGGTCGTGCGATTCTCCGGAGAACAGGTAGGCGTGAGCCAGGCGTCCCCGCTCGAGGCTGCGCTGCAGCAGGCTCACGGAGTGTCGTGCGTCGGGGAAATCAGCCCAGGCCACGTGCGGGTTCTAGCCTGCGTGGGGGCGGGGGCTCAAGGCATTGCGGAGGCGGGCCATGCTTCGCGCTTGGCGTGGCGGCGTGCCGGGCCAGACTCGCGGGGTGCTACGCATCGGTGTCACGGGGGGAATCGGGATGGGGAAGTCCACGGCGGCGCGGCTGCTCCGGGAACTGGGGGTCGCGGTGGTGGACACGGACGACGTGGCGCGGGAAGTGGTGGAGCCTGGGACCCCTGGGCTGGCCGCGGTGCGGTCGGAGTTTGGCCAGGAGGTCATTCGTGCGGACGGCACGTTGGATCGTGCGGCGCTGGGGGTGCGTGTCTTTTCGGACGCCGTCCAGCGCGCACGGCTCGAGGCGATCCTGCATCCTCTGATCCGGGCCGAATGGGGACGGCGCCTCGACGCCTGGGCCACGGCGGGGGTGCCGTGGGCGGCCGTGGTCATTCCGTTGCTGTTTGAGACCGGCGTCGAGGCGCGTTTCGACGCCGTCGTGTGCGTGGCCTGCCGTGAGGCGACGCAGCGCGAGCGACTGCGTGCACGCGGGTGGAGCGACGAGGAGACTCAGCGTCGCGTGGCCGCCCAGTGGCCACTGGCGGACAAGGTCGCGCGATCGCGCTGCGTGATTTGGACCGAGGGCCCGGTCGCCATTCACCGGGCGCAGTGGGAGCGGGCGCTGGCGGCGGTGAGCTCCCGGCCTCGAGCCGTGGTCAGCGGCGGTTGACCTGGCCGGAGGTCAGTTCCTGGACCAGGTTTTTGGCGCCGTAGACCTTTTCGAGGGCTTCCAGGATCGCGCGTGAATCCACCGAGAGCGCGCGGGCCTGTTGATCGTCGTAGGCAAAGTCGAGAACCAGCGACGGAAGGTTGCCGTCGAAGATAAGACCCACCACCTCGCCGTGGCGGTCCACGGTTGGACTCCCGGAGTTCCCGCCGATGATGTCGGCGGTGGAGACGAAGTTGAACGGAGTGCGGAGGTCGAGTTTGCCGCGGCGCTTCGACCAACGCTCAGGCAGATCGAAGGGCGGTTGCTGGTTTTGCGCCTGCGCGCGCTGGTAGAGTCCGGCGAATTCCGTGAAGGCGGGAGCCGTCGTGCCCGAATCCGCGTAGCCTTGGACCAGCCCAAAGGCGAGGCGCAGGGTGCTGGTGGCGTCGGGGTAGTTGCCACTGCCCTGGAGAGCGAATCGCGCGCGTGCGATCTCGGCATGGGCCTGGCGCTTGGTTTCGTCCTGCGCCTCCATGGTCTTGCGCACGGCGCGAGCCTCGGCATCGACCGCTGCGGCGACCTCGATCATGGGATCGGCGGCGGCGCGCAGGGCGGCGAGGTCCAGGGCGTAAAGCGACTTGCGCACGGCGACGTCGCGCAACCGGGTGCCGGCGACCAGTTCGGCCGCGCGTTGGCGTGGCGACTTCCCGGCGAGCACGCGCGCCACCACGGGATCGGTGGCTCCCAGCGTGGAGGTCAGGTGCGTGAGCGAATCGGCCAGGTGCAGGATCTCGAGATCCTCGTGGATCGGGCGTGAGGAGAAGAGGTCGAGCTCCAGCGAGGTGCGGTTCGAGTCGCGGAATTCGCGAAGTCGGTCGCCGTTGGGCAGGCCACGCTCGGCGGCGGAGCGCAGCAGGGTGCGCGCGAGGGAGAACAGCTCGCCGCGCAAGCCCCAGGCGTTTTCCAGCATACGATAGCGTTCGGCGTTTTGCTGGATCACGGATTGGGAGGTGGCGATGCGATCATAGGCTTGTCGAGCGGAGGCCCATTCGGGGGCGGTTTCCAGACGTGCACGAAACGTCTTCTCGGCCTCGGCGATCCGGCCGAGGAAGGCGGGATCCTGCAAGCCGGCGAGGCCGCCGACGCGGGCTTTGCGGCTGTTCTGGATGGAGAACAGATCGTCCTTGGCGCGCCGCTGGTTTTCGGTGCTGCGCGCGCTCCAGGCGCTCAGGCTCACTTCCTCACGGTAGAGCCGCTCCAGGGCGGCCGGGTAGGCGTGGTCGCGCAGGTACTCGAGTTCCGTGAGAGTCAGCAGGCGGCTGGTGCGGCCGGGATGGCCGGAGACGAGCACGAGGTCGCCTTCCGAAACGCCACGGCGGCTCCACTTGAGGAAGTGGTCGACCCGCGCCGGCCGGCCATCCTCGTACGCACGCAGGAAGGCCACATCGAGACAGAATCGGGGGTACTCGAAATTATCCGGATCCCCGCCGAAGAAGGCGATCTGCTGTTCGGGAGCGAAGACGAGACGGACGTCGGTGTACTGCTTGTATCGGTAGAGGTGGTAGGCGCCGCCTTGGAAGAGAGTGACCACATCGCAGCGGTAGCCGCTGCGGTCGGCGGCTTGCTTTTCGATCTCGGCCTGGACTGCGCGCCGCGCGGCGGCGGCTTGGTCGGCAGGCAGGCCGGCGGGCACGGCGGCATTCACGCGCGCGGTGACGTCCTCGATGTCGATGAGCACGTTGAGTTCGAGATCCTTGCAGGGCAGTTCCTCGGCGAGGGTGCGGGCGTGGAACCCATCCCGAAGCAAGTCGCGGTCCGCGGTGCTGAGCTTCTGGATCGCATCGGAGGCGACGTGATGGTTCGACATGAGGAGACCATCGGCGGAGACGAACGAGCCGGATCCGCCCGACATGACCCGGACCGAGGCGCGCTGGACGTGATCGAACCAGGTTTGATCCGGCGCGAACCCGTGGCGCGATTTCAGCACTTCCACCGGCGGGCTGGAGAACAGCCACATGCCTTCATCGCCGCGCCCCGTTGCGGGCGCGGCCAGGACCGCGGCGGCGAGCAGAGGCGTCAGCAGGCGGAGGCGAGGGGCGAGGGGCGTCTGTGGGAAGGGCGTCATGGCGTGTCGGACCCGGGTGATCGGGTGCGGTGAGGCTAACAGCATTCAGGGCGGACGCGAATCCCAGAAATCCTCCGCACGCCGTTCGCTGTCTCCCTTACGAAACCGGGGTGACGCCTGATCGGCGTCACCCCGGTTGAAGGAGTCCGCACGGCGCGGAGCTCGTGATCCGCTCAAGGCACCAGCACGGCGCGGTAGAACCGCTGCGCATGGCCGGCGAAGGGCGTGGAGTCGGTCACGCGTGCCGAGGTGCCCGAGAGCGACGGGATGTCCTGGAGCGAGACCCAGGCCTCGGTGGCACCCAGGCTGGCCTTGTATTCGATGCGGTAGTGGGCCCCGGCGGTTCCTTCGGTGAGCACGAGGGTCGGGTTGATACCGAACTCGAGGGCGAGTTTGGGCGGTTTGGGAGCGCTGGCGAAGACGCTGGCATGGGCTTGGAGGACAGCCTCGGAGAGCAGGTCGTCGTAGACCGTCACGCGGTGGATGGTGCCCTTCATGGGTTCCCCTCCGCCGACCGCGGATCCCAGCGAGCCGATCTCGTTGGGCAACGCGAAGGCCGCGTCCACCCCGGAGGTCGTGCCGGCAAGGGTGCCGTTGAGGTAGAGCTTCATGGTCGCGGTGGTGGCGCTCCAAACATACGCCACGTGGGTGACCGAGGTGGGAGTGGGCACGGCCGGGGTGAACAGGTAGTCGGCCACACCGCCCTGCGTGAAGCCGAGTTGGCCGCTGTTGGGCCAGGACTCGAAGACCAGGCGGCTCGTGGTGTTGTCAGTACTCATCGCGAGGATGGAACTGATGCTGGCGGAGGGATCTCCTTCGAGAACGAACTCGAGGGTTCCGTCTCCGCTCACGGTGCCGTATGAGAACGAGATCCCGCGGTCGCCCGGGAGCGTGACGGGAGCGAGCAGGCGTGAGGTCGGCGTGAGTCCGGCGGCGCTGCTTTGGTTGATGGCCGTGTCATAGGCCAGGAGCTGCGGCCGTGCTTCCGAAAGGAAGGCTCGCGCGTGACTGGCGATCTTGGTCTCGGGCACTTGTCCGCTGTAGACGGTGACGCGGAAGATCGTGCCCACCATCCCTTCCCCGAGGACGCCCTGCCCGGTGGGCAGGCCGAAGTCGGCGGAAACCTCGGTCTTGGTACCGGCCAGCGTTCCGTTCACGTAGATCTTCACCGTCAGCGCCGTGGCATCCCAGACGTACGCCACATGAGTGGGCCAGGAGGCGGTTGGAACGGGTTGGGGAAACGCGTAATCGGCCACGGCGCGCTTGGTGAAGCCGTATTGCCCGGCGGCGTCCCACTGTGAAAAGCGGAGGCTGTGGCGCCACGTGCCTGCTTCATCAAAGTCGGTGGCGATGCCGGTGCCTGCTCCGGTGGTGGGGTCGCCTTCGAGGATGAACTCCATGGTCGCGTCCCCGGTGACTTCCCCAAAGTTGAAGGGGATACCACCCCAGTCACCGATGGCGGCGACCTGCGCGGTAAGTTTCGTGACGGGTTTCAGACCGGCCGCGTCATCGCTGGCGACGGCGGCGTCATAGCCGGAGAGGCTGGGGTTGACCTGCAGGCGAACGCTCTTGGTAACCGCTCCCAGCGGATTCTCGGCCTTGATCTGGTAGACGGTGGAGATCGGGGCGGTGACGGAGAGGTTGGTGGTTCCCGTGCGGTCGATGCCATCGACCAGAACCTTGGTGGCGTTCTTCACCTCCCAGGTGAGTGTCGCCGGGCTGCCGGCGGTCACCGCCTCGGGGCTGATGGTGAACGAGGTGATGGAAGGCGGACTGAGGAGATCCGCGAAGGCTTTGGCATGCTTCTGGATCGCGGCATCCGACAGCAGGCTGTCATAGGCGGTGACCCGGTAGACGGTGCCGACCATCTGCTCGGTATTGCTGGGGTTGGCGCCCAGTCGTCCGACGCCCGTGGGCATGCCGAAGTTCTCGTGGATGCCTTCGGAGGATCCGGCGAGAGTGCCATTGACGAAGATCTTCATCGCGCGGGCGGTGGCATCCCAGGTGTATGCGACGTGGGTCGGCAGCGTGGGCGAAGCGACGCCGGGCGTGAAGTTGTAGTCGGCAACGCGCAGTTGGGTGAACCCGATCTGGTTCGGCAATCCCCAGACCTCGTAGCGCAGATTGCTGTCGGCGTTTTCGCCGACGGCCAGGTAGGCGCCATTCCCAAAACCAGGATCGCCTTCGAGGATGAATTCCAGGGTCGCGTCATCCGCGATGGCGCCGAAGTCGAACTCGGTGCCTCCTGCCCCGTTGAAGACGAGGGTGCTGGTCTGCTTGGCCGTGGGCGTGAGACCGGTGCCGGCGTCGGCGGTGACGGAGGCGTCGTAGGCGGCGAGGGCTTTGCTGACATGCGCGCCGAAGGCACTGGCGTGGCGTTTGATCATGCCGTCGGTCAGGACTTCGTCGTACACGGTGACGCGGTGGATCGTTCCCTTCATGGCCTCGTCGCTGGTGCTGCCCGCCGCGCCGAGCCATCCGGCGCCGGTGGGCATGGCGAAGCTGGCATCAACGTTGGTCGCGGATCCCGCGAGACCGCCATTGAGGTAGATCTTCATGACTTGCGCCGTCGGGTCCCACACGTACGCGACGTGCGTGGCCGTCGTGGGGGAGAGCACGGCGGGGGTGAAGAGGTAGTCCGCCACGCCGCCCTGGGTGAATCCGAGCTGGCCGGTATCGGACCACGATTCGTAGACGAGCCGGCTCTTGGGGTTGGAAGTTCCGACCGCGAGGTAGGAACTGACGCCCACGGACGGGTCGCCTTCGACGATGAATTCCATCGTTGCATCGCCGCTGGTGGCGCCGAAATCGAAGGCCGAGCCGGCGGATCCCGAGAGGGTGACGGCGGAGGTCGAAGCCACCACGGGAACGGCGGGACTGGTTCCCAGGGCGGCGTCCGCAGCGATGGCGGCATCATAAACCTCGAGGGCGGTCTGAGCGCGCGCCGGGCTGCCGAGAGCGAAGGCCGCGGCAACAAAGACGGCACATCCGAGGGGACGTGCCCAGAACGATGCGCGGGTCATTGCGGAGGGATGACCAGGAGGTGGAGACATGGAGGATCTCATGGCGGTGGTGTGACCTAAGGGTTCAAGGAATCGCCCCGAGACTCTCATTGCTGCGACCCTGGGGGATTCCCCGATGAGCCAATGCAGCCAGGCCGGATTTGTCACGCGGTGAGTGGCGGAGTGAACCGGTCCACGGTTTGCGGACGCCGCGTCTCCCCGGTTCAAGGCCGCGGGGTCACGATCCGGAAGAAGCGTGCGCCGGACTGGGCTTCAAGGCGCACGCGGTGGCGGCGGGGTGCGTTCTCAGCCGGGAACTCCGCGACGACAGTCCAATCCGGCAGGTTGAGTGAAGGGGTGGATTGAATGGCGTAGGTGTGGGTCGCCTGCGCCTCGAACTGAAACTCGAGTCCGGACGTTTCCAGGGACTGAACATCCTCCAGGCGGAGCACGCTGCGTGGATCGGTGGGACGGGTTCCCGCGAGGTACTCGACGAGATCCCGCGCGCCATCGGCGTCCGAATCCAACCCGGCGTCCTGCGGTTGCAGCGGATCGAATCCGTGGGCGGTTTCCCAGGCATCCGGCAACCCGTCGGCGTCGGTGTCCGTGACGAAGGCCACGGTGGCGGTACGGGTCGGGATTCCGTCGGGGTGTTCCGCATTGGCGACGATGGCCTGATAGACGGCATCGGGGGGCAAGGCGCGTGGGAGGGGGAGGAACGCGTACGGTCCAGGCACGAGTCCAGGTGCCACGTCCAGGTCGACCTCGTGGCGACGCCAGCGCACTTGCAGGGGCAGCGATGCGGACGGATGGACGGCCAGGCTCAGGGTGATGGGCTGTCCGGGAACGGCTGATTGGGAGAGCGGGTGCAACACGATGAAGGGCGGGTCTTCGAGACCCGGGGAGCCGCCCATTTCGGTACTGGCTCGCCAGTGTGCCGGGGAGGTGGGATCGGCGCTTGCATGGCCGTCCTCTCTCGGCACGAGCGAGCGTCCGGCTCCATCCGCGGCGACAGGCCAGGGGGCGCGATCGTCATAGGTGACGCGGAGCACCGCGTTGCTTTGTGCGTCGGAGAGTTGCAGCAGTTCGCCGGCGTTCTCGAGTTGTCCCGAGAACGCGCCGTGGACCTTCAGCCCCGGATGCCGAGCGCGTAGGGCCTCCGGCTGCCGCGCCAGAACGAGGTGCGCTCCGGGCTCGAGTCGGGTGCCGTTCGAGAAGGAAAATCCGATCCCGGCGGTGAAGGCGAGTCCGCTCAGATCGAGTTCCTTTGCACCGGTGTTCCTGAGTTCGACGAACTCGAGGTCGGTTTCCGGCCAGGCTTCGAAGGCTACGGGGTGATACATGAGTTCGGAAAGGTGCAGCGGGGTGAAATCCTGGGGCAGGGTGTACTGGGTGGTGAGCAGTCCGCTCCATCGCGTCCCTTGCCGCAGACGTGCCTTGAGGCGGGTCGCCGAGGAAATGGGGATTGGACTGGAGTAGACGCGGGCGGTGGCCGAGGGCGAGCCGCCCGCGGCGCGCGGGTCGCGGTCATCGGTGGTGTAGTAGAGCGTGCCGGCAGTGGCGGTCAGGGTGATGAGGGATCCGGGCGGCACTTCGCCAACGGCGGGAACGGCGTGGGGCGGGGCGAGGTACTGCGTGTCGATCCAGGCGGCGCGCTGTTTCAGCCAGGACTTGAGTTGATTGAGGCGCCGGGTCCATTCCGTCGCGCTGGGCATGCCGTTGAGGAGCGCTTTGGTGGGGGAGATCTCGGCCGCCTGCTGATTGACGAGCGCCTCCATGGCGGTGGCGGACAGAGGACCGGCGCGCAGTTCCCACCAACGGTCGAGGTAGTCCTGCGAGAAGTCGGGATCGGCGAACAACCTCGGGTACCACAGGCGTTCGGCGCGATGCAGGAGACTGCCGGTAGCCTCCCCCGAGACGTAGTACGCGGCCCAGTTGTAATCCCAGGCCGGCCCGATGCGCAGACGGTCGTCGTCGCCCTTCCACGGAAAGATGCTGATGAGCAGGCCGTCGCCGTTTTTGGTGAGGGTGTTGAGAATGAAGTAGTCGATGAAGTTTTGCGACTCGACGAAGCGGCGGTATCCGCGGACCGGGTCACGCCACAGCGCGTCATCGTACAGGACCTGTTCGAACTGGCGGAACCACCCTTCGATCGCGGCCCGCTGGATCGGGGAGATGACATAGCCGTTGGGGTTGTCGAAGTTGATGTAGGCGTTGGGCTGCTGCGGCTCATCGTCTCCGGGCACCTGGCCATACGCCGTGTTGGGTGAGGTCTGCAGGACGCCGTCCGGGCCCGCCGTATGAAAAAACCAGGGCCGCGTGGCACCATTGGCAGCGGGCCAACCGCCTTCCGGTTCCGGATCCATGCGGTTGATGTTGAGCAGCCAGCCCCCTTGGGTCCCGTCGGCGGAAAGTCGGGTGAAATCCAGGCGATCGCGGCCGCGGGCCACACGCTCGACGATGGCGTAGACGCCGCGGCGATCGGCGAGGCTCAGCGGGCCGCCGTCCTCATTGATGAAGGCCTCGACCCAGCGGAAGCGGACGGAGTACTGACCGAAGGCGCGGCTGAGATCATAGGCGAACGTGTTGAACAGAAGCGTGGGATCGCGACTGGCCTCCGGATCCGGATAATAAAGCACCCAATCCGAGTGCTCCGGCATTCCGAGCGGCGAGACGTCAGTCTCGTTCCCCGCCTCATCGAGCGCTTCGACGCTGTACGGTTTCTGGCGCCATTCGGAGGAGTAGGCGCCTCGCCCGCGAATGCCCACGGGCCTGATCAGTTGCGGAGGCTGGGTGGGTCTGGCGATTCCGTTGGTGCGCTCGAAGGTCGCCCAGGTGGCCGCCTGGCGCGGCACCTGCCGGAGACCGGCGCCGGTGGAGTTCCACCCTTTGCGGGGGATGGGGCCGGCGCCGAAGTTTTCGATGATCAACAGCGGCAGGGTCGATGAGTAGGCCGCGAGATCGGGGGCCAATCGCAGGTAGCTGGCTCCGCGGATGGGTGAGGCCAAACCTTGCGCCCTCGCGAGGGTGCGGAGACGCGTCGAGTTGGTGATGGAGACGGGTGCCGTGTAACGCGCGGCGCGCGAGTCCGACGGATCCGAACCATCCAGAGTGTAACGGACCTCCGCGTTGGGATCGGGATGCGACAGCACCAGCACGAGGGTGTTGGTGAAGGTGCCTGCTCCCGGTGCGATTTCGACGCCGGGGGGAGGAGTCGCGGCGCCGGGGTTCGGCCTTCCGGGAGTCGGGTTGGGGAGGATTCCGGCGGTGCGTGGATCCCCACCGCGAAGTCCGTAGGCCAACTCGTCGGCCAGCGCCGGGTAGGCGGGACGGAAGGCATGTTGCCAGATCGCTCCCGGGCCGGTGAGGGCGAGGAATTCCCCGGAGTTCTTCAGGCGGAAATTGGTGTGCAGTGCGGCTCGCGCTGACGTGCGGTCCTTTCCGGATGCGAACACCACGAGGCTCTCGTGGGCGGCCAGTTCCAGGGCTGGGAAGACCCACTTCCCCAGGTCGGAAGGATCATCGCTGAGCGTGGCGCCGTTCAGCGAAAACGGCGTGCCAGTGGGATTGTGGATCTCGATCCAACCGGTGTGTTCCCCGTCCTCGTCCGCGAGCGTGCTCCGATCGCGGGCCATGATCTCGGCGATGACCGGATGCGACGCGGCGACCGTGCGATGGAGGTGAACGGTGGCGGTCTCGGATCCGAAGGTGTTGGTCAGGGTGAGGACCAGCGCCAGGGAATCGGCGGGTTGGAAGGTGAACGAGCCGGCGCCGTCCCGAGTCAAGCTGGTCACGTCCCCGGGCTGCGGGTCGAGTCGCACGCGCTCCGCCCCTTCCTCCCGCCAGCTCAATGTCACCGCGTCGCCGGTGGCGAAATAGACGCGATCCGCGGTGAAACTGCGAATCACCGGAAGCGGCCGGATGCCGGCCCAGGCCTGGGCATGCGACCGGATCGTCTCCTCGGGCAGCACCCCGTCATAGGCCGTCAAGCGGTGGAGGGTCCCTGTCATCGCCTCGGTGCCGCCCGGATTCGACCCGAGCCAACCGGAGCCGCTGGGCATGGCGAACCCGGCAGTGATGCCGGACGCCGTGCCGGCGAGCACGCCGCCCTGGTACAGCCGCATGGTGCGCTGGGCAGCACTCCAGACGTAGGCAATGTGGGTTGGAGCGGTGGGGGATCCGACCGCGGGCGTGAACTGGTAATCGGCGACTCCCAGTTGCGTGAACCCCAGCTGCCCGGTGTTGGGCCATTGGGCGAAACGGAGATTGCTGCCGGTGTTGGCCCCGACGGCGAGGTAGGCGCCCTGGGTGTTGGGGTCGCCCTCCAGGATGAATTCGAAGGTGGCATCCCGGGCGATCGCTCCGAAGTCCCATGGCACGCGCGCGCGTCCGGTCAACGTGATGGGCGTTTTGCTGCGCGAGACGGGACGCCGTCCCAGCGTCGCGTCGCGATCCACGGCGGCATCGTATTCAGCGAGGCCCGCCCTGGTGGGCAGCGGGGGGAGGCCGATCCCCAGGAGCAGGAGTGCCAGGCAGAGCCAACCCGTGCGTGGAGCCCACCGCAGAGCAGCATCACGATCGGGCGGTGGGGATGAGGCATCCATGTCGTGCCTGCATTTAACCTGTCGTGCGCTGGGAAGCGACTCGCGTGGTGGGGAAGGGAGCCTGTGGCATGGCGTTCATTGACACTTGGAAACGCGTCCCGCTACATTCCGCGCCACGTTTGAGGCCATGAACGGATTCCTGGAACAACAGGTCCTGGTGCTCAATCGCCTCTGGCAGGCGGTGAATGTGTGTTCGGTTCGTCGCGCCTTGACGCTGCTCTTCCAAGGCCAGGCACAGGTCGTCCTCAATTCCGGTGACGGCTGCTTCCAGACCTACAACTTCCGGGAGTGGCGAGATATTTCGGATGCCGAGCCGCATCCCGAGAGCATCCACACCATCTCCTTCAAGATCCGCGTGCCGCGCGTGATTCTCCTGCTGGTGTTCGATCAGCTGCCGGCCAAGGAAGTGAAGTTCACCCGGCATAACATCTTCGAGCGCGACAAGAACACCTGCCAGTATTGCGGTCGAATCTTCGAGCGCCGTGATCTCAATCTGGATCACGTCGTGCCCCGCGACCGCGGCGGCCCCACGACGTGGGAGAACATCGTGTGCTCGTGCATCCCGTGTAACACACGCAAGGGCAACCGCACCCCGCAGGAGGCCGGAATCCGACTGATTCGCAAGCCGAAGCGGCCCAAGTGGCGGCCGTTCCTGCA
>JADLFD010000327.1 GCA_020845805.1 Verrucomicrobiales bacterium
GCGATCTTCATGAACTTCATGTTGTAGTGCTCCGCGGCATCGATGTCCGGGAACGCGCCGCCTTCCAGCACGCGGCGCAGGTGCGCGACCTCGGCGCGGATGGAGCTGACCGGCTGGTAACCCAGCTCGCGCACGAGCTTGGCGGAGGAAATGTGGTAGTCGCGCTTGTCGAGGGTGTCGGTGACCTTGATCTCGACATTCAGATCCTTGAGCTCCCCCTGGATCACGCGCGCGATCTCGATGACCTTCAGGTTCTCGAACCCGAAGTTGAAGGTGCGCCCGTTGATCTTGTCCGCCGGCGCCTGAATCAGCCGTCCGTAGAGGTTGATCATGTCGGTGATGCCGACATTGGGGCGGCGCTGCTCGCCGCCGTGCACGGTGATCACGCGCTTGCGCAGGGCGTCGGCGGTGAGCTTGTTGACCGTGAGATCGAACCGCTGGCGCGGGGAGTACCCGCAGATGGTGGCGGGCCGGATGTTGACGGCGCACAGGTCGCGCGACGCCGCGGCGGTGACCAGCCATTCCGAGAGCGCCTTGTACTTCGAATAGAAGGTGAGCGGCTCGGGCTCCAGCACTTCGGTGACGTCCGCGTCGTCCTTGATGCCGAACACGCTGCTCGAGGACGCGTTGATGAACCGTTTCACCCCGGCCTCGCGCGCCAGCGCGATCAGCAGGCCGACCGCGTCGAAATTCACCTGACGCGTGAGCACCTCGTCGAGGTCGCCGGTGGGATCGTTGGAAATGGCGGCGAGATGGATGACCTGGTCCACGCCCGCCACCGCGCGCCGCACGGTGGCCGGATCGCGCAGGTCGCCCTCGACCAGCTCGAAGCGCGATTTCCACTGCGCGTAGCCGGGGTCGCGTTCCAGCGCCGCCAGGCCGGAACGGGTGTACAGCATGAGATCCAGCACCCGCACGCGGTGCCCGAGCCCGAGGAGATGAGGAGTGAGCCGGCTGCCCACGTAGCCGAAGCCGCCGGTCACCAGGATGGTCTGAGTTGGTTCGCTCACGGTTTGTGAATGTAGTCGAAAGGTTGCTGGCGCAGCGCGTCGAGATGCCGCTTCAGCCAGGCGATGGTTTCGTCCACGCCCTGTTCGAAGGTCACGGCGTCCGCCCAGCCCAGCGTCTGACGCGCCTTGGTGCTGTCGAGAAGATAGGCCGCATCCTTCCCGGGACGATCGCCCACCACCTCCACCACGTCCTCGAAGCGCGCCCCCAGCCGGCGGCAGACCGTCTCCACCACCTGGCGAATCGAGTGCGTCACGCGCGTGGACAGGTGATACACGTGACCGATCTCACCGCGGCGCGCCACGCGCAGCGTGCCCTCCGAGACATCGCGGATGTGGATGAACGAGCGCACCGAATGGCCGCCTCCGTGCAACTGCAGCTTGCGCCCGATCAGGACGTACAAGCCGGTGCGCGGGATGATGCGATAGAGCTGCTGGCCGGGACCGAACACGTTGGCCGCGCGCGTGAACACCACCGGGAACCGGTAGTTTTTCACGAAGGTCATCAGGTGCAGGTCGCACGCGGCGCGCGAGGCGGCGTAGGGCGTGCTGGGATTGTACGGCGCCTCCTCGGTCACATTCCCGGAGCAGGAGCCGTACACCTCAGGGGTGGAGACGTGCACGTACCGCTGGATGAAATCGAACTTCCGCAGCCCTTCGTGCAGCCGCACGTTGGCCACCACGTTGGTCTGATACCAGTGGTCCGGGTTCAGCCAACTCTCCGCCACCATGCTCTGCGCGGCGAAGTTGATCACGTAGTCGGGCCGGAAATCCCCCACCTGCTGGAGGATGCGGGCCGTGTCGTGATTGAGATCGAGCTGCGCGAACCGATACCGCGCCAGCTTCGGTGACGCCGGATCCCAGCGATAGGGCAGAAAGGCCGGGTGCGCCTCCGCCGAACGGCTGGCCCCCAGGACCGTGGCGCCCTGATCCAGGGCATAGTCGACGAAGCTCGCGCCGGAGAACGAGTTGCTTCCCAAAACCAGGATCTTTTCAGACATATGGCGATGGCCCGCCCGCAGGCAGTCCGTTCCCCCGACCTTCCCCACGGTCCAAGCCACAAAACCTCCACCCGGAGCAGGCCTTCAGGGGCGCGGAATCTAAGGTCCGTGCCGCCCTCCTGAAAGGCTAATTCTCGACCCCACCGCCGCCTGGCTGCAGGACCATTTGGTTGCCGGCGGCCGGAACAACCGGATGAACGGGATGACCTGGATGAGGTGGGAGTGAAGTTGGCGGGTGTCGGCCTCGGCGGAATCCCCGAATCCATCGTGCTGCTCCCGCCCCCGCCTTCCCAGGCCACCATTCCGTCGTGGCACCCCGGGGTTTTTCGCCGCGCGTCATTGGGCTGGGATCCTGGCGGGGCGCGGGCCACTCTGCTGGCGGACGTCGTGCATCCTGTCCTCGCCTCCATCCGGCAAGCGCTTGAACGGCATCAACTCCTGCCCGCAGGCAGCCGCTGTCTGGTGGCCGTTTCCGGAGGCCTCGACTCGATGGTCCTGCTCCACGCCCTGGCCGGAGCCGGCACGGGATCCCCGCACCACCGCCTGGTGGTGGCCCATTTCCACCACCAACTCCGCGGCCGGGAAGCCGATCTCGACCAGGAACTGGTCGCCGAAACCTCGCAGCGACTGGGGCTCCCCTTCCTCCCAGGAACGGCCGACGTGGCGGCCCTTCTCGATCCCGGGGAATCGATCGAACAGGGAGCCCGTCGCCTGCGCCATGAGTTTCTCGCCCGTACCGCACGGGAAAGCGGTTGCGATCGCATCGCCACCGGGCATCACGCCGACGATCAGGCCGAACTCTTTCTGATGCGGCTCCTGCGCGGCGCCGGAAGCCACGGGCTCGCCGGCATGCGCCCGGACGATCCCTCCCCGGCCGATCCCGCACTGCGCCTGATCCGGCCCCTGCTCGACCTCTCCCGCGGCGAGCTCGCCGCCGCCGCACACGCCGAGGGCCTCCACTGGCGTGAAGATCCGTCCAACCGCGATACCCATCACTTCCGGAACCGGGTTCGACACGACCTGATCCCGCTGCTGACGCGCCATTTCCAGCCCGGCCTCCTGCGCGTGCTGCGCCGGGAGCAGACCCTTCTGCGCGACCAGGCAGAGTTCCTGACCAGCCTCGCCCAGGGCTGGCTGGACGCCTCTCCCGCCGCGGCACCCGCCGGGTTCGCGGCGCTTCCCGTCGCGCTCCAGCGCGAAATTCTGCGTCTGCAAGCCGAGGAACTCCAACTTCCCACCACCTTCGACCTCATCGAACACCTGCGGCTCCACCCGGAAGCCCCGTTCCAGGTCGACGCCGCGTCCATCGTCCAGCGCGAACTCGCCGGACGACTCCGAAAGGTCCGCTCCACTCCCGAAAATCGCGCCCATCTGCTCTCGGCCATCACCCTCGACCTGACCCTGGGGGCGGGTGCCGCAGAGTTTGCCGGACTCCGTCTCGCGTGGGAAATCCTCGAACTGCCCGGCGACACCCGGGCTGCCGCCGAGGGTGGCTCTCCCGGGGTGGAGGAGTTCGACGCCGCGCGTGTGGGCGCGGGGGTGCGCCTGCGCCACTGGCTGCCCGGAGATCGTTTCGAGCCCGTGGGGCTCGGGGCGGAGGCCAAGCTCCAGGATCTCTTCACCAACGCCCGCATCCCGCCCGACGTCCGGCGTCGCCTCGTGGTGGCCGAGACTGGCGACGGCCGGGTGTTCTGGGTCGAGGGCCTGCGCATCGGAGAACTCGCGCGCCTCACCGCCGCCACCCAGCGCCGCCTGCGCTGGAGGTGGGAACGGGTGGACTGATCGACGGTCCAAGTCGGGATCCAGCCCCGAACCCTCGACCCTGACATCGGCCTTGCTGCGGCGTCCCGGTGGCTTAGGCTCCCCGCCCCTGTTCATGAACTACTCGATCGCACGTCGTGCCGCGTCGTTGTCGCCGTCCGTCACCCTCGCCATTGATTCCAAGGCGAAGGCCATGAAAGCCGCCGGGGAGGACGTGGTGGGATTCGGCGCTGGTGAGCCCGATTTCGACACCCCCGCCCACATCAAGGCCGCCGCCGCCGCCGCCCTGGAGGCCGGGTTCACCAAGTACACCCCGTCCAGCGGCATCCCCGAACTGCGCGAAGCCATCGCCGCCAAGTTCAAGCGCGAGAACGGGCTCACCTACAAGCCCAGCCAGGTCATCGTCTCCTGCGGCGGCAAGCATTCGTGCTTCAATGTCATCTTCGCCACGTGCCAGGAGGGCGATGAGGTCCTCATCCCCGCCCCCTACTGGCTCAGCTACCCGGAGATGGCCAAGCTCGCCGGAGCCACGCCGGTCATCCTCGAAACCAGCGACCGCACCGAATTCAAGGTCACCCCGGACCAACTGCGCGCCGCAATCACGCCGCGCTCGAAACTCTTCATCCTCAACTCGCCCAGCAACCCCACCGGCACCGTCTACACGCCGGAGGAGGTCCGCGCCCTGGGCGATGTGTGCGTCGAGAAGGGCGTGCTCATCATGAGCGACGAAATCTACGAGCACCTGCTCTACGATGGAGCCCGCCACCAGTCCGTCGCCAGCTTCAGCCAGGCACACTACGACCACACCATCATCGTCCACGGCTTCGCCAAAGCCTGGAGCATGACCGGTTGGCGCCTCGGGTTCCTCGCTGCGCCGGAGCCGATCGCCAAGGCCATCGACGCCCTCCAGAGCCACAGCACCAGCAACCCCACGAGCTTCGCGCAAAAGGGTGGCGTCGCCGCGCTCACCGGCAGCCAGGAACACCTTTCGGGCTGGCTCCAGGAATACACGCTCCGCCGCACCACCGCCTGGAAGGCCCTCAACGCCATCCCCGGCATCACCTGCGTGAACAGCAAGGGCGCGTTCTACCTGTTCCCCAACATCAGCGGGACCGGTCTCAAAAGCGCCGAGTTCTGCAGCCGCCTGCTGGAAAAGGAGAAGGTCGCCGCCGTCCCCGGCATCGCCTTCGGCGCCGACGACTACCTGCGCATCAGCTACGCCACCAGCCTGGCCAATATCCAGAAAGGCCTCGAGCGCATCGACCGCTTCGTGCGCTCGCTCAAGGCCTGAGAGACCGGCCGAAAAGTCAGTAGGGATCCTGTTCTCCAGGAAAGGGGCAGAGGGCGAGGCGCGAGGAGGGATCCCGCGGCCGCGGGACGCCAGCGGTCTCTGACCGCCGCGGCACGCATCCCCGCTGGCTTTTCCACCGGGCTCGCCGACCATGCGGGAGTCATGCGGATCCTGATCGTGGAGGACGAACGCAAGGTCGCGCGCTTCCTGGAGCACGGCCTGCGCGAGGAACTCTTCACGGTCGATGTGGCCCAGGACGGCGAGGAGGGACTCTATCGCGCGCGCGAGTTCCCCTACGACCTGCTCATCCTGGACGTCCTCCTGCCCAAGCTCGACGGGCTTCAGGTGCTGCGCGCCTACCGCGCATCCCAGGGCCGTGCGCGCGTCCTCATGCTGACCGCGCGGGACACGGTGGACGACCGGGTCGCCGGCCTGGATGCGGGGGCGGACGATTACCTGGTCAAGCCGTTCGCCTTCGCCGAACTCCTCGCCCGCGTGCGCGCCCTGCTGCGCCGCGATGCCCGCGACAACGTGGTCCACCTCGAGGTCCACGACCTCCGGCTCGACCTGCGCACCCGCAAGGTCCACCGCGGCGGCCAGCCCATCACCCTCTCCACCCGCGAATTCGGCGTCCTCGCCTACCTCATGCGCCACGTCGGCGAGGTCGTCACCCGGACCCAGCTCGCCGAACACGTCTGGGAGGAACAGTTCGATCCGCACAGCAACGTCATCGACGTCACCGTCTATCACCTCCGCGAAAAGCTCGACCGCGGCTTCGACGGACGCCTCATCCAGACCATCCGCGGCTCCGGCTATCAACTGGCGCCCCCGGACCCCGCGGCACCGCGGCGGGCATGAAAGCGCTTTCATCCCGGGTTCATGCGACGTTCACCCACCGTGCCTGATCCTCGCCCATGGCCACCCTCCGCGCCCGAATCCTGACCGGCTTCGCGGCCGTCACCCTGGCGGGCACCGCCACCGCGTGGTGGCTCAGCGAACGTTTCGCCAGTTCGCTGGTCGATCGCCATGCCGCCCTGCTCGCCGGAGACAAGGCCGCCCTCGTGTCCCGCTACTTCCAGGCGGAGAATCCCGTCTGGGAAGAATGGTTCACGGACGCGTTCTACACGCGCGCGCACGGCTACTCCTTCACCTACTTCGACCGGCACGGCGTCGAAGGCGGCCACTCCGCCAACCGCCCCTACGCCGTCCCGCTCAGCGACCAGGCCCGCACGCGACCGAATCCGCACGACGCCGCCTGGATCGAACGCCTCAACCAACCCGAACCCGCCGTCGTGGCGGTCTACCCGATCTACATCGTGCGTGGCGGCCATCACGTCACTGGGTGGGTGCAAACCCTGGTCCCGCTCGCCCCCCAGCGGGCCGGGTTCGCGTGGTTTCGAGTCGGATTCGCCACGCTCACCGCCGCCTCCCTCGGCTTGGGCGCGCTCGCACTCCTCGCCCTCATGCGGCCCTGGTCACGCGCCGTCAGCATCGCCGCCGAATCCGCCCGGCACTGGACTCCCGACCGAACGGAACAGGCGCCTCTGCTCACGCCGCGCAACGCTCCGGAACTCCAGCCGCTCGTGGACGGCCTCAACTCCCTCCTGGCACGCATCTCGGATCGACAGCGGCAACAGCAGCAGTTTCTCGCCGATGCCTCGCACGAACTGCGCACGCCGCTCACCATTCTGCGCGGCGA
>JADLFD010000328.1 GCA_020845805.1 Verrucomicrobiales bacterium
ACGAAGTGGACGAGTGCGCCGGGCTGGACGGCCTGGTGACGTACCAACTCTGGCGCGCGCTGGGATACGAACCGGAGAACACGCTGCACGACCTGCGCTGGGGTCAGCACTACAAGGGTCAGGGTGTCGACGATTATGTCTGGGTGTTCCTGATCTCGGGCGCGGCGCCGCCGGCGCATTTCGTGGGCGGCTGGAAGGGCGCGCGCAGCGAACGGCAGCCCGCGATGTACTTCCGCCTCGGCGGCGGCACGTTGAAAGGCGTGAGCAAACCGGGCTGGATCGTTTGGAGCCGCGTGTTCGTGATGGACGGCCGCCTGCACTGCGATCTCGGTGTGGCGGAAGTCGTCGCCTTGCCGGAGAAGGAGACGCAACGGCGCTGGAACGAAACCACGCCGCAGTGGCCCATCATGCACGCCGTGCTCAAAGGGGTGAGCCGGGACCAGATGATGGCACGGCACAAGTCGAACCACATCCAGGTGGTCTATGCGCCGGGCGAGAAGCAGGCGCATCGCGCGTGTCGAATCAAGGCGGCGGCGCTCGCCGAGTTGGGGCTCGAGGTCCACCTGTGCGGCGACGTCGCGACGGAGTAACCGCTCCCTCCCCGACCCACACGCTCCTCGGACGCCGCGGGAATCGACTCGCGGCGTCGCACGCGGATCACGCGAGGATCTCGCGGATCACGTGGCCGTGGACGTCCGTCAGCCGGCGGTCGGCGCCGTTGTGCCGGAAGGTAAGGCGTTCGTGGTCGAGTCCCAGGAGGTGCAGCAGCGTGGCATGGAGATCGTAGGTGGTGGTCTTGTCGCGCATCGCCTTCCAGGCCCATGGGTCGCTCTCGCCATGGGCCACGCCGGGCCGCACGCCGGCGCCAGCCAGCCAGCCCAGGAACGTGCCTCCGTTATGATCGCGTCCGGTGGCCCCCTGCGTGAACGGCATGCGCCCGAATTCGGTGCTCCACACGACGAGGGTGTCCTCGAGCAGACCCCTTGCGCGCAGATCGGTCAGGAGTCCGGCGATGGGCAGATCCGTCGAGACTGCGATCTTGGGGAGTTCGGTGATGATGTCGGTGTGGTTGTCCCAGTTGTTGGTGGGACCTCCGGCACCGCTCCAGACCTGGACGAAACGCACCCCGCGCTCGACCAGCCGACGCGCGAGCAGACAGCGTCTTCCGAAGTCTGCGGTGAGGGGATCCCCCAGGCCGTCGAGGTGGCGGGTGCTTTCCGATTCCCGGGTCAGGTCGAAGGTCTCGGGGGCGGCGAGCTGCATGCGGGCCGCCAATTCATAACTCTGGATGCGCGCGTCGAGGCGTGAATCCTCCGAGGCCTGGGCGCGATGCCGTTGATTGAGTGTCCGAAGCAACTCCAGTCCCTCGGCACCCGAGTCGGCCGTCGCCGGGCCGTGCGGTCCCGGTGGCGCCAGGTAGGGGATGGGTTCCTTCGCTGCCGCCTGGATGATGGTGCCGGCGTGGGTGGCGGGCAGGAATCCGGCGGAGAAATTCCCGCGCTGATTATAGGGCAACCCGCGCGCGTCGGGCAGGACGACGAAGGTGGGCAGATTGTCCGCTTCGTTGCCCAGCGCATAGCTGACCCAGGCGCCGAGGCTGGGGAATCCGGGGAGGAGAAACCCGGTGTTCATGAGGAAGCTGGCGGGTCCGTGCACGTTGGTGCGGGACTGCATGGCCATGAGGAAGGTCATCTCATCCACGTGCCGCGCCTGGTGCGGGAACACGCTGCTGACCCAGCGTCCGCACTGGCCATGTTGTCGGAACGGGAAGGGCGACTTCATCACCTTGCCCGGTTCTGAAGTGGCGGCTTCGACGCGGGAGCCGTCACCGGGATCGAAGGTCTTGCCGTGCTGACGTTCGAGCTCGGGCTTCCAGTCGAAGGTATCCATCGGGCTGGCCCCGCCGTTCATGAACAGCTGGATGACCCGCCGCACCCGTGGCACGTGGGGGGGAGGTTTGGCGGAAGAGCCCGTGGCAGCGGAAGCGACCGAGGCCCAGCCCTCGCGCGCGAACAACGACGCGAACGCCACGCCTCCGAGTCCGCCTCCGAACCGCCAGAGGAAGGAGCGTCGGCTCGGGACCCGTGAGCCCGAGGGATCAATCCACGAAGTGGAATTCATTGCTGTTGAGGAGGAGTCGGCAGAGGTCGTCGAGCCCATGGCGGTCCGCGTGGCGGACGGCGAGGTGGACTTCGTCGGCGACGGGTTCACGCAGGTACACCCAACGGAGCAGACGCCGCGCTTGAACCTCCGGGTCGCCCCCCTCCCGTCGCACGCGCTCCGCGATCGCCGTCCCCTGCCGCAAGACGAACGGATGATGCAGCAGCGCGAAGGCCTGCAGCGCGGTGAACGATTCGCTGCGGACCGGCGCGGACTGATCGCCGGGCGGAGCATCGAGGGCGTCCATGAGCGGGTCGGGTAGCGTGCGAAAAAGGAAGCGGTAGATGGCGCGTCGGCGGTTGGAGGCGGCGTTCAGGTCGAAGCCGGCATAATCGACGTTGGGCGTGACGTGGATGCCCGCGGACATGAGGAACTGTTTGTCCGACGGTCCGCCCATGGTGGGATCGAGCGTCCCGGCGAGGGCGAGCAGCGTGTCGCGGTAGGTTTCCGCGTCGAGCCGTCGGCGCAGGGGTTGGAACCGGTGCGCGTGCAACGGATCGGCGGACTGCTGCCGCCAGGTGGCGCTGGTCAGGATGAGTCGGTGCAACGCCTTAACGGAGCCTTGGAGATCGTCGCGGAAGGTGACCGCCAGCCAGTCGAGAAGTTCGCGTGACGCGGGCGTGCTGCCCATGCGCCCGAAATCGTTGGGAGTTTCCACGATCCCGCGTCCGAAGTGGTAGTGCCACACGCGATTCACCACCGTGCGCCATAGCAGCGGGTTGTCCCGGTCCGTCAGCCATCGTGCGAGATCGGCCCGCCGCGCGGCGCCATCGGGGTGGGCAGCGAACCGCGACGGGAGGCCGGGGACGCAACTCAACGCGCCCGGCGTGGCGGTTTCCTGGGGTTTGGTGATTTCCCCGCGGCGCAGGAGATGCACGGGGCGGGGTTGAGTCACGGGTTTCTGGCCGCCGTTCGGTGGGAACAAACCGGCGCCGGCAAACACCCGCCGCGGTTCGGGCAGGGCGCGAAGCTCTTTCGCAGCGCGCTCTCCCAGGTAATGGCTCGTGAGATCGTAACGTTCCGCCGCCGTGCGATCGGACTCGGTCTTGGCCAGGATCTGGACCAGCCGAGCAGGCAACGGCGTGGCACGGACCGGTCCGGGATGGTCGGTCAGCGCGAAGCGAAATCGGCCCAGCGTATGCTGGCGGCCGTGCTCCTGCTTCAGCACCACACGCAGGAGACCCCCGCGCGGATGACGATGCGGTTCCCGCAGATTGAACACGGCGAAATGCGCCTTCCCCTCCTCCGGATGAACCCCCCAGCCCGTCGCTGGATCGGGATCGATGGCGTGCGCGACGGTCCAGCCGGATTGCTCGAAATCGGCGCTCGGCTCGAACAGCTCCAGGCGCTCGAACTGATCCGGGCGCGCGGAGGACGCGAGCGAGACCTCGAGATCGGTGAGGTGCAGGTTGCCGTTCTCCGCGCGGCCGGGTCCACGCGCGGGCAGGCGATCGTCGGGGAGCACCTCGAGTCGCAGGGCGGTGAGCTGGGCGAGAGGGACTTCGAGCGTGACCGTGGTGACTTCGGAGGTGGGGCTGGCGCCCAGTGCGACGAGCGAAAGATCCTCGAGCACGCTCAACTCGGAGCGCTGCCCGGTCGACCACGAAACCGGTTTGAGCGGGGTCCACACCACCGTCGCCTGGCGCATCTCGCGTTCCCAGGCGTCCTGGTCCTGACGCAGACCGGCGAGGTCACGGAGCTGCTCGACCAGGTTGGTTTCGCGCCGGTCCAGGGCCACCTGCAACCGCATCCAGCGTTCGCGTGCGCGGTGCGTGGCCGGGTCGAGATCGTAAAGTCGTTCCGCCTTCTCCGTTCCGGCGAACACGGCCTGGAGCGCGTAATAGTCACGCTGCGGGATGGGGTCGAACTTGTGATCGTGACAGCGCGCGCAATGCACGGTCACTCCCGCGAACGACGACATCACGTTGGCGATCATGTCGTCGCGGTCGAGGTAGCGCGCGATTTCACGATCGAGTGTGTCGTCGCGGATGTCGCGCAGGGAACTTTCATCCCAGGGCCCGGCGGCCAGGAATCCAAGAGCGGGGATGAGGCGGGTTTCGTCCGGGAACAAGGCGTCGGCGGCGAGCTGTTCCTGGACGAAGCGTGCGTACGGCCGGTCGGTGTTGAAGGCCTCGATCAGGTAATCGCGGTAGGGCCAGGCTGATTCCCGCGGTCGGTCCTGGTCGTGGCCGTGGGTCTCGGCGAAATGCGCCACGTCCAGCCAGTGCCGGGCCCAGCGCTCTCCGTAGTGCGGGGAGGCGAGGAGACGATCGAGACGCGACTCGAAGGCCTGGGTTTCTCCATCCCGTTCGAATGCGTCGGCCTCCTCAGCAGTGGGGCTCAGGCCATGAAGCCCGATCATCATCCGGCGCAGCACCGTGCGGCGCGCCGCCGGTGGAGCCAGGCGCGCGCCGTCGCGTGCCAGAGCCGCGGTGACAAACGCGTCCACGGGATGCATTCCAACTGGCCCGGGGACCTCCGGACGGTGAAGGGGCGCGATCGCCCACCAGTCGCCGGCGGCGGTGGAAGCCGGACCCCGATCCTCGCGCGGATCCTGGGCCCCCTCGCGGACCCAGCTTTCCAGGATCGCCACCTCGGACGCCGGCAGGGTCAGCTTGGGCGGCATTGCGATCTCGGCATGCGTGCGGCGCACGGCCTGGAGGATCAGGCTGGCTTCCGGCTGCCCGGGAACGAGGGCCGGCCCATGTTCGCCTCCGGTGGCCCATCCGGACCTCGAATCCAAGGTCAGCCCACCCTTCGTCTTGCCGGCCTGGTGGCTGTGGCACTCATAACATCGCGCCTGGAGGATGGGTTCGACCGCCTCGCGAAATCTGGTTTCCGCCGGGGTAGCGGCCACGACGCGCGGCACAGCAACCGCCCCCATCGCCCCCGCCGCCAACCCCGCCAGCGCCAGACGCCGGAGCGTCTCCGGCCAGCGACGGAGTGAAACGGGGACGGGCATGGCGGTAGGATCTCTCCTGAGCCGCACCCCACGTCGAGGCTGGAGTACGAGTCTTTGTCAGGTCGGCATGGAGCCGCCACAACCTGCCACGAGTCAGCGTCGCCCTCAGTCCTCGCATGACACCACGCGAGCCCGCAGCAGGCGATGCGAGCCCGGGGTTGGGATAGGAATGGACCCGGAACCCGTGGTGTCCGTGCGCAGGGTAGCCACCGTGCGCCACACGATCAGGTCGTTCGAGGCCTCGATCACCAGGCAGCGGGCGGGCTCGCCGGCCAGCACGAGCCGGACATCGCCCGTTGCGCTGCGGACCAGGTGAAGGATCGGTGCGGACGGAACCAGCACCCCGAAACGGCGCGAGGCCACTGCGGGCGGCGACCCCGAGTCCGTCACGCGCACCTCGAGGGTCACCTGTCTTCCGACCTGGTCAAACCCGGGTATCCAGTGAATGAGGCCCGTGTCCCGGTTCACCGAGGCGCCGGGTGGGGCATCGGGTCCCAGGGTGAACATCAGGGTTTGGGTCGGCCGATCCGGATCCGTCGCGCTGGCGCGCACCAGCAGTCCTCGACCCGGTGCGGCCACCTGGTCGGGGATCGGCAGCAACACCGGAGGTTGGTTGGCCTCGGTCACGGTCAGGACGAACTCCGTGATACTGGAGAGGGCCGGGGAGCCATCGTCGGTGACGCGCAGGCCGATGCGATAGGAGCCCGGACCCTCCGTTTCACCAGGCATCCAGCGCACCACGGAGGCCCCGGCATCCCAGGTCATCCCGGGCGGGGCGCCGGGCAGCAGGCTGACGGAGAGATGTTGGGGCGGCGCATCCGCGTCGAGCGCCACCACGGGGATTGAGACTGCGCTGCCCTCAGGGACCGAGACCGGGTCGAGGGCCAGGATGACCGGGACCGAATCCGAGCGGGGAGCGGGTTTCACGAGTTGGGACGGGAGCACGGGGGATATGTAGGCCACGTAGGACCGCGAGGCGGCCAGGCCCCCCCAACCTGGCATGGTGGACCGGACGTCATAGTTCCGGCTGCTGGCATGTCCGCCTCCGGCGCTCAAGCCCGCCGAGGGCAGCCGGTAATGGAGACTGGCGGCGGCAGCGAGCGCCGTCGTGCCGGAGGCGCCGAGGACCAGAAATCCCAGGAACCTGGCGAGAATGGAGTGGCGGGAAGCCAGAACACGCACCACGGGCGAGCCGGGAGATTTCGGAACGGGATGTCCCACAGTTGGATTCACGGTGGCGATCCCTGACTGACCATCGCGGCGGTCACGCCTTGGTGGGCGTGGGATGAAGCGGACGTTCCCTCGGTCACCAGCGCGCCCGTGTCCATATGTCGTTCGGCACGGGGCACGCCTTCCTCGTCGAACGTGCGGGCCACGCCGTGGGGCTGGTTGGCCGCCATCTCCACCTCGACCGCGAGACGACCATTCTCGTGCCAGCGCCGGAAGACCCCCTGGATCTTGCCGTGGACGATGGGCGCTTCGGAGAGCAGTCGTCCGCTGGGATACCATTTGCGCCGCGGGCCATGGGACACCCCGTCTTCGAAGTACTCGCGCACCTGGAGGGCGCCGTTGGTATACCACCCTTCCGAGGGTCCTTCGAGGCGGCCGTGCACGAGCAGGGCACGGGAACGCAAGGCGCCGGAGGGATAGCGTTCCACCATGGCACCGGTGAATGGGTTGGTTTCGCCGCGCAACACCAGGCCTCGCGCGCCGGGAACGAGGTCACGGGAAGTGACTTCGCGGAGGTCGCGGGGTCGGGTGCCGGCGGCAGTCGGGCGCGGTTGGCTGTGCCGGACGGCCACCGCCGTCAGCACAGCGACCAGGAGGAGGGACAGTGTGAACCGCGAAGGGAGGAAGCGGGTCAGCGACGTTCTCATGAGCCAGGAGAAAGCAGCGCGGGGTTCATTGGACTTTGAGACGGAAGAACTGCAGCGGCACGTCCGGCACCGTGGGCGCCTCGAGTTCGACGCGTCGCGTGTCGGTGGCGCGATAGGTATCTACTGGGGCGGACGAAGAATCGGCGCCCGGGCCGGAAGCGCGCAGGCGGAACGCGACGGGCTGCCAGGCGCCCCATTGAGCGGCGGCTTCGAGAACATAAGTACGTCCCTGGACCGCCGTGAACGCGAGAGTGGGCGCCGGCCCGTCCGCACGTCGGATCTCGAGCGCGAAGCCGTCCGGAGGCGTCACCGCGTAGGTGCCGGAGAGGTAGACCTCGCGAAAGGTCATTCCCGATCCCGGATACTGCGCGTCGGGTGGCCATGCGCCCGGGGTCCAGAGGAGGCCGAGGCGTTTCGCGGTGGCCTTCTCCCAGGCGTCGGGGAGCCCGTTCTCATCCGCGTCGACGCCGAGCGTGAGGTCCACGCGCGTGCGGCCGCCCGAGGCGCCGAGGGCGGCGAGGTCTCCGGACATTTCGATCGGGAGATAGGTGGTGCGCCCGAGGCGGACGCGAAGTCGGAAGGCAGCATTGGGACGCAGCGCCGTCGGGAGCGCGGGCTCTTCGGACAACCCGGCCTCCATGGGAATCGAGAGGCGATAATGCACGCCGGGCTCGGACCATTCGGAGAGGGGAGCCTGTCGCTTTACGCCCGACGGACCTTCGAACAGGACCACGGCGGAGCCGGTGAGCGGTTGGCCGAGTTCGTCGCGGACCGTGCCGAAGATCTCGTGCGGAGGGAGGGGAGGGAACGCCGCCGCCGCGAGCGGCAAGAGGGCGACGGCGAGGAGGAGCCAGCGGGGAGTGTTCATGGGGCGAGGAAAGGCGGCGGGCGACGGAGTCAGTTGCCCGAGTACGAGTAGGTCATGAAATAGAGTCTCACGTCCTTCACGCCCCGGATGAAGCGGTCGAGGCCGTCCTGGGGATCGGCGAGCAGGGTGCGACCGGGGATCACGAGCTTCCACCGGCTGTTCCAGGCGGAGCGTCCCAGCAGCCGCGTGTTGTTGTATTGCGTGCGTTCCAGCTCGCCACCCGTCCAGTACACCACCAGGTCCTCGAAGTAGGAGGAGGAAGGCACCGGACGGAAGGGCTGATGCTTGCGGAAGGCGAACAGGGGTTCGGAGAGCGAGTCGGCCGATTGCCAGAGCTTGGCGGTTGAGTGTTCGGAGCCTCCGAGGTTGAAGGGCAGCGGGATGGCGATGTCGTTGACGCTCCACGTCCGCACCGTGCTCGTATCGCCCAGCGGAGGGCTGCGCATGGAGTCGAGCCCGACCGGGATCAGGTAGAGGTACGGATTCGCCGCCATGGCGTCCGGATCCAGAAAGCCAAGGTCGGGATCGGACGGCGACTCCCCGCCAGCAGCCTCGACGGCGGCGTCATGCGCGCTGGGGGGTTCCATGCCGGCATATCCCTCGAGCGCGACGCCGATGCCGAAGATCTTGGTGGCGAATGACGCGGTGCTGAAGGCGTGATCCCCGGGCGCGAGCGGGCGGCCGAAGAGGTTCAGCCCATCCGTGATGGTGGTGCTGAACTCGAGGATGAGGCCGGGGACAGGGAGGCCGTTCCGCGGATCGATCTGCATGCAGTACCGGCGCACGTCTGGGTCATCGAGCAGGTTGTCCCTGCGCCCGGCGTTGAGGCGATCGACCCAGGCGGCATCGTGATCGACACCGGGCAGGATGCGGAAGTGTTCGCGGCGCAGGGAGGCGGTGGTGCCGTAGGCGTCGGGGTTCTTGAAGCCGAGCCGCGTGCGGAGGACGGACCAGTCGGCGTTCATCTCGGCCATGATGCTGGACAGGCCCGGGTCTCCGGTGTTGCTCCCGGCGAACTGCGGCTCGCCGTCGGGCATGACCCCCAGCGCGCGCGATTGAATGATGCGTTGGATGAAGGATCGCCCCTTCTCGGTGTGCAGGAGGCCGGTCTCGTAATCGAACGCCTGCGCGGCCAGGTAGGTGTACTGCGCCGCCAGATCGAACAGGATTTTGTACCGCTCGAGCTTCTCGTTGCGGAACACGCGGAACGCGGCGTCACGGGTGCGGAATCCCTGCAGGATCGCGGCGGAGCGCTGGCGGAAAACCTGGCGTTCGGCCTGGAGCCGATCCCCTTCCGCGGCGGCCGCCTGGTACGCGCGCTGGGCGTCATCGAGTTCCTGCAGTGCCGCGTTAATGGAAGTCATCTGGTTCTCGACGCCGTACACCTTCGAGCGGATCTCGGTGGTGATATCGCGCAGCTCCTGCTTCCAGTTCTCGTCCTCGATGGCGAGGTCGATGACGTTGGCCTGCACCTGATTCGCGAGCTCCAGCCCCGAGATCAGCGAGGCACGGGCGATTTTGACCCAGTCCCGGCTGGTCTTGATGACCACGCCCGCGGACTTGGCGAACGCGCGGACGGGCGCACCCGGATCCGTGCCCACCGCCAGCCCCGCCACCAGCGTGGTGGGGATCGCCTCGGCGGTGGCCGCGGAGATGTCCGTGACCTGGGCGGTCACCGCGTCGATGGCCAGATCGACAATCTCCGCGGCGGACTTGGCGGTGCTCAGCACGGTGTCCAGAGCGACCTTGGTGTTCTGGAGATCGCGGATCTTGCTGTGCGATTCGATGCGCCGCTCCAGCGCACGGATCGCCCAGTCGAGATCGTCCTTGGCCAGTTCCGCAGTGCGAAAGGCTTCAAAGGCGGCGTTGCGCGCTTTGAGAATGTCGGAGATGGACTGCTGCAACCGACCCGGACTGGCACGGCGACCGACCCAGGTCGACGGCTTGGCAAAACCGTGCCCGGCCAGGTTGTACTCGATTGAAAACGACGGCTTGGCCTCGTAGTCGCCGCGGAGCGGCTGCCCATCGACGGGATACGAGCGGGCCAGGGTGATGAAGGAAAAGTCGGAGATGCGGTCCTCGGTCTCGGCCGCGATGGAGCGGCCGGCCTCCTGATACACCTCATCCGACTTCAGCCAGTCCTGGTTGAACGTCTGCACATCGACGCGCCACAGACTGTCGCGAGTGGGCACCAGTCCCAGGGTCGGATACGCCAGTTCCTTCAGATCGACGTACATGAAGTGCGCGAGGTCAGGTCCGTCGTACCCGGCGGCGTAGGTCCTGCCGGGGCCGATGTCATCCGTGTACGGCGTGCCGTAGAGTTCGATGAGGGTGTTCTGGTAGGCCAGTTCCTGGCGGCGGACGTCGGTGCGCAGTTCGGCGAGGGAATCCTCCTCTGACCGCATGAGCCGGGTGACGTCCTTGGCATCGTCGAAGGACGTGAGTGCGTTGCGCAGAGCGTCGCGGGCGCGCTGGTAAATCTGTTCGAAGTGCGAGGTGTTGTTGCCATTGGCGACGGACAGCGGATTGAGATCGAAGGGAATGCTGTGCGCGGGCAGTCCGAGGGGCGTTAGGCGCCCTTCCGCGTTGTCCATGGTGGTCTGCAGCGAACTGCCGAGGGAGGGCAGCTCACGCAGTTCGGGCACGGTCGTGCGATCGACCTGTTGGAGGGTGCCCTGATGGGTGGGCTCGGTGTCGTGCGCGGGTAGGATGGCGTTGCCCACCAGCCAGTGGAGATAAGCCCCCTGCCCCGTCCGCGACGACCAATCGTCGAAGGTCCAGAACTTCGGCGTGCCGCTTGCGGAGGTGGCGCCCGCGGACGACAACGCGACCCAACCGGCGGCCGGGTTCACGTTGAACTGCTGGCGCCAGGTGAGTTCGGCGATCTGCCTGCCGGTGCGGGCCACGGAAAGCGCGGCGGCGGCAAACTTGCGTTCGTCCTGGTAATCGACGGAGACCGGTTTACCGAGGATGGTGACCGCCTCGATGCGGGGCACCCAGTCGAAGGAGGGATCGAGCAGGAGCCGATAGTAGCCCTTGGTTGCGGTCAGGTAGTGGCCGTAGGCGTCGCCATGGCCCTGGGGATAGAGCTTCCTCGCGTCCTCAGCGTCGACTTTCCCATCGTCGTTCTGGTCGAGGACGTTGTAGTTGAGCGCGTAGATGACCTCCCCCGAGTCGATGCCGCGGGTGTAATTCCACAGCAGCCGGTTGTAGACCGGGCGGGTGGTGATGGCGGGGAGCATCGAATCATCACGTCCCCGCAGGAGCGCGAGTTCCTCCTCGAGCACGGTGGGCAGCTGACCTTTGAAGGAAAACAGCGCGGTGGCGATGTCCCCGTAGGTCTGGTCCCGGGTGCCGATGCCGATGGTGGGGTTGGACGCATCGGCGGAAGCCTCGTTGCCGAGGATCATGTAGAGGTCGTTGAGGTAACCCGCAGCGAGGAGGAGCGCATCGTTGGCCGGGCCATAGTTGATGCCGCCGCCGAGGCTCAGCATCTTGCCGCGGTTGAGAACGGTTTCGTAGATCTCGATGAGGCCGGCCTGGTTGAGGGCTTCCAGGTTGAGCGGCACCTCCCCTTCCCACCGCGCGCCCGCCTGGGCGACGAGACTGGCATCGGTATTAATCTGGTGGTTGAACAGGTCGGTGACGCGTTGGTTGAAGGGATTGATGCCGCGCAGGACACGCTTGATCCAACCTTCCGCCAACTGGGGTTCGGTCCAGGCCGACCATCCCAGGTTGCGCCGCGGATCCAGGGGGTCGGGGACCCAGGACGCGTGGGTGTTGGTCGCGGCCTGGTAGCGCATGATGACGTAGTTGTCCGAGAGACTCTTCACATCCGCGCTACCGCCCAGGATCGCGCGAGTGCCATCGGCGAACTGCTCGGGATCCAGGCTGAGCCAATGCTGATCCGTGACATCGACATCGCGCAGACCCTCGAGACGCAGGTCAAAATGCAGGCTGGCCTCGGGCACGGCCTGGGAGAAGAGCTCAACCACGATGACATGCCGCCGCGCGCCGCCAGGGAGTGGAGTCCCTTCGGCGAGTGCACCCGCCGGCAGGCGGAACGCCTGGGCAAGCACCGCCGCCGCGAGTTCGGCCGGAGGATTCCCGGGCGGAGTGGCGTCGCGAGAGGTATTCACGCGGGCCACCACCTGGCCGTCGATGGTAACCTGGGCGGCGACGCCGGACTCCAAGTCCATGCTCAACCACACTTCGGAGTAGGTGTCGCTGGGTCCAAGATCGAACTGGCGATGGAGGAGGCTTTGCGGGCCGTCGGGGTTCAGGCGTTCCTGCACGCGGGTGATCTCACTGGGGAATAACACGGCCGCCGCATCGGGATCGAGGGCGACGAAGACCCGGTTGGTGGTCGGGGTCGTCAAGGCGTGGACGGTTCCCGCCATTTCCCGTCCTTCGCGCGTGCCCAGGGTCAGCGGCAGACCGGGAACCAGCCGGGGCAAGTTCGACCCGGGGAGGAAGGACACGATGTTCCCGGTCAGTTGCAGGTCCGTGAAGGGAACCGCGCTGACCGGCACCACGCGCGACTCGACCGAGGAGCCCAACCGGGCCGGGGACGCGTCGAGCACGGTGCGCGCGGTGTCGGTGGGCAGGAGGAACGGCAAGTGCGCCCAGGCCCCGGAGGCGAGCACGTGATCGGAGGTGGGTTCGTACACGCGCGGCGGTTTGCCATCCATCGGCGCGGCGTAGCGCCATTCGAACTCGTATCCCGTGGTTCGACCCGCGAGATCCACGACTTGCTGCAGGGTCAGTTTTTCGTTGAGTGGATTGGAGGATTCCACGGGAACCACCTCGCCACGATAGAGAGTGGGAGACACCCGCAGGACGTGGACGCTGACCGGATCCCCTTCCGGCGTGGCGGCGAACCCATCCCCTGCAATCAGCGAGATGTAGCCGGTGCCCGGGCCGACGGCCGTCAGGGCATACGAGTCCACGGCGACCTCGGAGTTCCGGACTTCTGCGACGTCGCCGGGACCGATGACCAGGGGCGGGTGAACTTGGCGGTCCACCTCAAACGTGCCGGGGGTCGCCTGGCTTTCCACCCACGTCTGTAGTTCAGTGCTCAAACCGTCCACCGCGGCGCCCCACTTGGCCTGGTCAGCCGGATCGCAGGAGGCACACAGACCGAGGAGCGCCTCGCGGTCGGGTCCGCTCACCACGTTGGGCAGAAGGTAGGAATCTCCCAGACCCGCCTCGACAAAGCGGCCGGCTAACACCAGGGCGCCGTGTGCACCGCGATGGGGATCGAGCCAGAAGCGTTCGACCAGATGGGGGGGCAGGAGCGGGAAATAGGTGCGACCGCGATAAGTCGTGGTGGCCACCGCGGCGGGTAGCCGGTTCAGGGTCGTCGTCGACTGCGGCGACTCTAGGCGGAACTCCTTCTCCCGCGTGGGATCGTGGAGTACGACCGAGGGGGCTTGGCTTCCCCCGGTCACGTGCGACTGCTGATAGAGGACGCTGAGACTGGTCTGACCGCGCACGCCGGGAAGGCCGCGTTTCGGTGTGGTGAGCGTTTCGGCCATCTGGAGCACGGGGGTCGAGGAAGGCCACACCGCGCGATAGCGGATGCCCAGCGGTGACCCATCGCCGCGCTGGTCGTCATCGGCATTGCCCTCCACGCCTTCACCCACAAACCCGCCCTCGTCAGCAACGGCGCGCAGGTAGGGCGTGATGGTGCCGATCGGCGGTTGATCTCCCAGCGCGCGCGAGGGGAAGAAGAACCCCGGCTGCGTCCGGTAGTAGAACTGCATGGTCAGGGCGGCCGTGCCTTGCTCCTGGTGCGGGCCGCGGTAGATCCAGTGATTGCCCTTTCGGTCGCGGTGCGTGAAGGAGGCGTAGGTCTGACGCTGCCCCGGATCAGACAGGGCGGGTAGCGGCTCGAGGCCGAGGCGCCAGCCGTCGAAGCGGTGGTCCGCTCCGGTGCCATCCGCGAGCACAAGCCAGCTCGTCCCCTCGACGCGGTCGGGCAGTGCGGTGGCGAAGGAGAGTTCGACCCAGGCTTCGGCGGCGTTGAGGTCGGACACGGTGGCGCGCCACAGCACCGGCGTGGCAGCCTCCCGGAGGGCGCCCACCATCACCGCGCCGCGAGAAAGACCCGCGACACTGGCCACCTGGAAGCGTTGGTGAAGGGGGGAGGCACCGCGGCTCGCTGATCGGACCCGGAAGGGCGCCCGGCTGGAAAGCACGCCCGTGAGGTCGCGGGCACGCCGTCCGGTGATGAACAGCCATTCCGGGGCGGTGGGCAGGAATGGCGCGGTGCGGTTGGTGGTCTGCAAGGCGGCACTTTCGAAAGGCGCCAAGAACAACGGGTTCGTGGTGGAGAGGGTCCACAAGGGCACCCCCAGTGCGCTGGCGGCCACCTTGGAGTTCGAGACGGACCACGACTCGTATTCCTGGTTGAGCGAAACACGCGGCTGCCCCGGGATCTTGCGCGCCAGCGGCGCCTCCAGCAGCGGCAGCGGCATAGGCGGCTGCAGGACGGTCCCGGCCTGGACCTGGTAGTCGAAGACGAATCCATTCGCCGCATCCTCGCGCACCACCTCGAACGCGCGCATCGCAGGACGCGCATCGTCGTCCACATACTGGAGCAGCACGAAGGGCCGCGAGGAGAACGTCGCGTCGCGGAGATCATTGAGATCATCGCGCAGCGCGTAGACCTGTCCGCCCTGCATGAGGGCGTGTTCCTCGTTGGGATTGAAGCCCGGCTTCGAGGCGTCGTTCTGAGAGTAGATGGAGCCGCGGGACTGTGCGCTGGGCAGGCCCCCGGAACCCTGGTTGCTGGCGAGGACGATGCGTGTGGCGGACGTGGGCCATTCGACCGTGTACCGGGCGGTGATCTCGGGCCAAAGGATCGACTGGAATCCCTGCTGCGCCTGCGTGGTTGAGAGCGCGTTGCGGCGAAACCAGAGCACTTCCAACTGATGGGCAACCGGACTCGCGTTGACGGGGATGATCGCCCCCCGCGCCGCGATCTCCCATCCCTCGGCGAACGGATCGTGGTAGGCGCTCGTGTTGAAGAATGTGCCGACGGCCTGGTTCAGATAGCCCGTGTACGACGGGGCGCCGGAGGCGACCCCATGGTGGGCGGGTGCCTCGATTCGTTGCCCCACGAGGGCGGATTCGTGGAGGACGCCTGGCCGGCCGATCTCCGTGATCCATTCGGGAATCTTGGGTTCCACCGGGAGAACGGGTGCCACGTTCAGCAGGGCCTCGAGACTCGTCACCGTCGAGGTGAGCGAGCCATCGGGCGCGCGGACCAAACCGGCCCGGTTGCTGACGCGGTAGGTCCCCGTGGCGGGAATCACGTTGGGAACCTGGGATCGGGCGGCATCGTCGAACAGCAGGCTGACGGTGGACGCGGCGCCCCGGCCCGCGCCGGTGAGCAGCGCGCAACGCCTTCCAGTCGGGGCCGTGAGCCAGAGCTGGACATCGGCGGTGCCCGTGATCTGCAGTCCCTTGAGGATCACGCGTACCGCCGTCACCGAATTCGTGACCCGAGCCACGCTGCTGGTGCTGGTCAGCCAGGTCGACCCCGAGGGGATCCCCAGGAGCGTGCCGGAGAAGAGCCGCGGGGGGAGTTCCGCTCCCGCCTCGTCGCGCACGAGGATCTCCAGGGACCACGAGTCGAGGCCGACCACGGCGTCCTTGTTCTCGCCAAGCTCCAGTTTCCAGGCGCCGTTCACACCCCGCGCACGACCCGTCTGGTAGGCGGCACGATCCATGAGGTATTGGGCGCGTGCCGCGGGATAGCGCTTGAGCCCGGCCACATAGTCGGCGACCTCGGTCAGTCCGAGGGCCGGACCTCGGGCCAGCGCGCCGGGATCAGGCAGGAGAGTGCCGCGATCGAGGTCCTGCAGGTAACCATCCAGCCAGGAGAAGACCCGCTCGAACCGCACGTCGTCGCCCGAGGTGAACCGCAACAGGGCACGGTGCGTAGGATGCTCGGGAGTCAGGTACGTGTAGTAGGCGAAGGTGTCGGTGAGCTTGGCGCGCGGACGGTCGAGAGGGTCCTGATACTGGATGAACGGTGCATTCTGATTGGGCAACGGGACCGCAGTGGTCTTGGCCTGCTCCTCGCTCGCGACCAGGGGCCGGATGTAGTGGCTGTAACGGGCGATCTCGTTCGGCCAGACGAGTCGGTAGCGCACATAACGCAGCGGCCAGCGAATGCCGGCCACCCCCTCCTCGAGCCAGTGCATGAGCAGGTCGTTGGCGTTCTCCGTCTCCCGTGTCGCGATGAATTCCCAGTCGTCGGTGCCGGCGCGCACCTTCCGATAGGCGAACTGGCGTGCGACGTCCTGCACTGCCTCCGGAGTAAGGTCGAGGTCGGGCCGGCCGTCGGCATACGCCGGGATGCGTTCGCCGATATCCACGGTGACATCCTCGGGAGCCGGCTCGCGGAAGACATCCACGATCTCGAATCCGAGGGCTTCGCGTGGGATGACCTCCGAACCGGAAGCCGTGCCGGTGGCACTGCCGAGAAGTTCCACGAAGACACGGCCTTCAAGATTGTAGGCGTCGATCTGGCTGGTGTCGGAATCGAACCAGAGCGTGCGCTTTTCCGTGAGCAGGTTGGTGGGACTGGTGATGATGGAGATCTGCGCCACCGCGTTGCTGACACGCTCCATAAAATCGCGGTGGTAGATGACCGAGGCGAGCTTGACGCGGGAGGGCGGCACGGAGACGGCACGGCCGGACTTGGCGTAGTCGCCCTTGGTCCAATAGATGCGCCGGGGTGCGACGACCGGGCTGCCGGACACCACGTATTTCCGCGTGTAGATCGGGTACGTGATGCCGGCGACGACGCCGTTGCCCAGCGTGGCCGTGGGAGTGGCCACGGTGCCCTGCTCCGCCCGTCGCCAGGGAACGCTGATCGGCCCGGTCGTGACGGCATAAACCCGTCGCGAGTGCGGACTCCAATAGAAGCCGGTCTCCGCGGGTGAGTTGGTGGAGAATGGTTCCGGCGCCCAATAGGACTCCGCGGTGACTGCCGGGCTTCGCGTGGACAACGCGACGCCGAACTCGTCGGTGTCCGGCGGAGTGATGACACTCCCAAAAAGCTGGGTGGCGGTCCGGCTCCGATACGGAGCCCCCAGGCGGGAGGCGGTGAGCACCAGTTGCAGGGAACTGCCCGCGCCCGCGCTCGGAAGGTTGAGGTCCTGGACGCGGCGCCCGAAATTCGCCGCGTTCGAGGAGGAATGGGTGAGCGTCCGGGGCACGACCCCGCCGCCAAACGTCACCACGCTGCGAAACTGGTTTGGCTTCACCACCGGATCGCGGGTGGCCGCAGGCAGGACGTTGTTGGTGAACTGCAGGTTGAAACGGGTCTGGTCCTGGGACAGCTCGAGGTCCCCCTGGGCGGCGACCCGCAGCGGGATCACGAGGCACGCGGCGATCCAGACTGCCCAACGGAGGGGGCGCAGTGATCTGGGCATGGAAGGTAGTCGGTTGGGAACCAAGGAGACGTGGGCGAAGGACTCCAGACCGCGAGTCAGCGAGACGACACGGCCAGCACACGGTCGGGATCCGCGGACGCCTCGTCCCCGCGGGCGGCGGCGGCCGTGACCCGTCCTTCAAGGGCTTGGAAGCGCGCCTCAAAACTCGCGCGTTCGGTGGCCTGGAGCGCCAGTTGCGACTTCAAGGCGGCCACCTCGCTTTGGAGTCGGGAGACTTGAGTCGACTGGCGTTCCAGTTCCTCGAGGCGATGGGCCTGGGTCTCGACGAGACGGTGCAATTCCTGGATCGCGCTGATGCCGGTGACGAAGATCCGATCGTAGTCGACGCTCAGGAAGTCTGACACCTCGCGGCCATACACGAACGCCTTCGCCGGCTCCGACTCCCACTGCTCCAGGACCAACGTCCGTTCGGAGGGCACCTTCGCCACCACGACGTCGCGCTGGTCGGCGTCGGTCACGAGGCGGATCTTTTCGCCGGCACGAAGTCCGTGGGCTTTCTCGAAGCCCAGGGTCAGCGTGCGATGCTCGGCGGAATGTTCCACTGTGCTCGCGGCGGTGAGGATGTCGGGGATGAACCCGGGCCCCGCGCTGACGGCATCGGGGATGAGCCGGGCCACCTCCTGGGCGATGAACCCCTTGTGCCGGGCCGGTCCGTGGACCACGGGATCCCGATAGTTGAAGTCCGTGACTCGAAGACGTCCGATCAAGTCGAGGTCGTGGGCGGATTCGCTGGTGGCAACGTTGCGCTTGATGCGTTCGTCGGAGGACAGGAGCAGGCCGGCGGCCCACACATGCCCGGAGGCGCGGATGGAGACGTTGTAACGATCCTTGCGGAACCCGATGTCCTGCCCCACACCTGAATACCCGTACAGGAACACATCCAGCAAACCGGGGTTGAACACGCTGTTCACATCCAGGGGGAAGCTGGGGTTGATGGTGCGAATCCCGAGGTTTCCATTGTCGCGGATGGTGACCACTTCCGATCCGGCGGTGGTGGAGCGGAACGCGAAGCGATGGCCCGCAGGAACCTCGAATTGAAGCCGCGCATCGGTGCCATTTCCCGAAGGGTCATAACTGCCCAGTCCGTGGCCATGGCGACCCACGGTGATCCCGGCGGGAATCTTGGCTCCTCCAACGATCAGGTTGCCGCCCGGCAGGGCGACGTCGCCGTTGGCGCCAATCCTCATCAGGTCCGTCCCCGCCGCCTGGTCGCGGAAAGTGAAACGCTCGTAGCTGCGACCCCCAAGGTGGAAGAGATACTGGCCGTCTCCGAGAATGCCGAGCCCGTACGTTTCCTCGGAGTTCCGAAACAAGGCGATCTTGGTGGGCCCGGTCGAGTCCCCCAGATCGAGGAGAGTGTTGAGGCGCAGGCCGCTGGCGGCGGACAACGAGAACAGGTCGGAACCGGAAGTGCTCTCGGTAACCTTGAGTGCCTGGGCAGGGTTCGCGAGGCCGACCTTCAGAGGATCGGTCGAGCTGGCGCCTTTGATTTCTGCCATCTCGGTCACGCCGAAGCGCGCGGTGTTGGTGATCACCAGCCGGGAGTCGACCGAGGAAAACGCCAGGAACGGTGCCCCGGTGGGTGTGACCAGTTGGCTGGCTGTGGCGGCGTGCGCAGCGAGGAACGCGTAAGGTGAGGGCAGCAGGCGCAGTCGCGGTTTGAGCGTCAGGCGCGAGCCGCCGCCCTGGTCCACGGTGATCTCCAGGTAACGCACGTCGAGATCGTCGCCACGGCCCGCAAAGACCTCAGACAACGAGCCGTGGAACTCGCTGCCAACTCGAATGCCATCCCCGAGGATGACGCTGAAGTTGCCGCGGTCCACGGTCACGAACTGCTGTTCGGACCACAGCGGAGCAGCTCCGCTCCCGGTGTCTTCCTCGTCCACGAAGATGCGGAAAATGACATTGTAGTTGGTGCCGCCGGTGCTGCTGCCCAGCGGATTCCCCAGACCGTCCACCAGGAAGCCCTGGTAGCTCATCTTGCTGGGAGGCGACGACGCGGCTTGGGCGGGGATCGCCACACCCCACAGGGCGAACAGGAGAGTGACCACGCAGAGCATCGCGCCCACCTCGAAACCGGGCCGGAGACCCGAGCGTGGCCGATAGGGAGCAGGCAATGCGTGAGAGAGGAGAGTCATGATCATGGCGTCACGGGGAGGGGTTGTGGGATCGGCAAACCAACGGGCAAAGGAAAGAGGGTTCATGGAGTGAGCGTTTCGATGTCGCTAACGCGGTTGAGCTGAAACTCACCGCCGGAAGCGAAGGTGGTGGGATGACCGGCACGCGCCTCGAGCGTGACTTCCTCGACATACCGGCCGAGCAGTGCGGACGCGGCGCGGGTGCGGCTGTCGAAATCGTCCTCGGGCGCATCGAAGGTGAGCGTGATCAGCCGTCGGATCCCGAAGGATTCCTCACCGATCGCCGCCGGCTGCGGCGGGAGTTCCGCGGTGAGTCCGTCGTGATCCGGGTGGAACCGATGCAGGAACGGATTGGCGCGCGGGTCGTCATGGGCCGTGCGGACCTCGAAGGCGACGGTCGCACCGGGACGGAGGCTTTCCGCAGAAGTCGCATTCCAGGGTTGATCGTGGGCGCGCACCGGCAGGTGCACCGCGCTGATGCGGCGCGCGTCGGCAATTTTGCCGGGATCCAGGTTTGCGGCGTTGGGGGTGAGGATGGGGGCTCCGGTGACCCCGAAGCCGAGGTGCACCTTTTGCAGGAGCCGGACCATGGCCGGGTCCTGGTGGAGAATGAGTCGCAGGGGATAGGGTCGAGGCACATCCTGCCCTCCGGAGACCGGAGTTCGGCGTGCGTACTGGCCGATCTTCTGGGATGGCCGGCGACGCGAAAGGGCGTCCGGATAGGCATCCTCGAGCAACAATCGGTGCAGGCGCTCACGATTCCATCCGGAGGGGTTTAGCTTCGTGAGACCCTGAGTTTCGGAGCGGAGCACAACCCCTGCGAAGCGGGCGGCGTTCCAAAGCTCGGGGCCGGTGATCGCGTCATTGAGATCCCGGACCAGACCGGATGACAGGCGTTCAGGCGGCGGATCCGTGATCGCCCAGGCGTCCAAAGCTTCCCGCGTCGCGGCCTTGAGACGGTTGGTCCGGAGGTAGAAGGACACCGCGTCGGTGGGTGTCTTGAGGCGGGCGAGAAGCGACCCCGGCTGACGGAGGTCGGCCGCTTCAAGAGTCCAGGTGCCGCCGCCGAAAGTGAGAATGCGACCGGAACTGGCGTCCCATTCGTAGTGCACGCCCTGCTGCCCTTCGCGGGGTTCGAGCACGGTGGAGATGAGGTTGGTGAACTGGGCGGCGTTGGTCGCCGTGTAGTACGCGTTGAGATAGGGCTCCACCGTTGTGACCATGGCATTGCCCACCCAGAGGCCACGGTGGGAACCGACGCGCGCGCTCACCGGAACGTCGATCTGCGCCATCGCCGCGGCGTCCGTGAAGCGCAGGATGCTCGCGAACAATGCCCCACGATTTCCGGTCAGCGCCTGCCGATCGCACCCCAGGACGATCTCCACCTCTGACCCCGTCTCACCCTTCGGCTGGAGCGTCCAGGTGAGGTTGGTCTCGGCCAGACTTCGGAACGCAAACTTGGGAAAGAACGCATCCCCGGTCGACTCGCCACGGACCAACACGGGCACCGGGCCTTGGTGAATTTCCGAAGCCGCGACCGGAGGCGCGGTCGGGGCCGGGTCGGAAGCGAGTCGCCGCAGCGTCACCGTCACCGCGCTCCGTGTGGTATTTCGCAACCGCAGGCTGATCTGTCCCGCCGTCTCTCCAAAGCGCACACCCGACTCACCGGGAGTCTCCACCTCGAACGGGGCATAATAGCGATTGTAGGTCCCACTGGATGACTTCACCCAAAAGGCCTGGCCACGACGCAGCCGCGTGCCCACCAGGTCGTCGATCAGCGCGGGCGTCGGGTCGTCTCCACCGAAGTTGCTGTAGAACTCTCCGCCACTGCGCAGGTCGGGGGCTGGGACAAAATAGGAGTCGATCGAAGGCGCCGCCGTCCCCGCCACCGTGGGAAACCCGATGAAGTTCAATCCGGAGGTGGTCCAGCGGTACACCGGCACCACCGGTCGGCCGGTGACTTCCCAGTTCAGGCCGCTGGTGGTGCGCACCAGGCACGCCACATTGCCGTGCAGCCGGGTGAGGGTGTCGGAAGGACTTCCGCCCCGCGTCCAATGCGCCCAGTAGTCCGGCTGCGTCGGCGTCCGCGGATCCGAGATCTCACCCGCCTCGGCGGGGGACGGGGTCCAGAGCCAGATCTCACGAATGGCGTTGGCACTGGGAACGGCGAGAAGTTCATCCAGCGTCGCGTATGACGTGTCGACGTGGAGATAGACCGCGTTCCACCCCGTCGCCAGCGGGAGGGATTGCTTCAGCCACTGCGCGTGGCAGCGCGGGGTTGACGCCAGGAACGCGACGAACCCGAGAACGACAGAAAGGACAATGGACCGGAGGGGCATGGGAAGGGCCGTGGACGGGTTCAGGGTTTGCGATAGAGATGCCAGGACGGCTGCGGGTTCAGTCGTTGGAACGCCGCGATCGGCGCGGACCCGGACTGTCCGCCAAAGACCAGGAGCTCGCGGCCGCTCCAGGCCGTGGTCGCTCCACTGCGGAGGATCGTGTCCCCGCCGTCAGCCAGGGGGCGCCATCGTCCGGTGCCCGGGTGATACGCCGCGCCGGTGGCCACGGGCCCGCGGGCGGTCTCGCCGCCCGCGATCAGAAGTTCCGATCCGGTCCAGGCAACCCAGGGCCAGGCACGGGGAGAGGGCGCACCGGAAGCAGGGATCGGTGTCCACACCCCGGCCACGGGGTCGTAGCTGGCACCGTCGCCGAGATACGTTTCCGCGGCGTAGCCGCCCCAGACCAACAACCGGGAGCCGGTCCACACTGCGGCGTGCCCGTGGCGCGCGGCCGGCGCTCCGACCGCCGTCATGGGCAGCCATGACTCGGGCACCGGATCGGGTGTGTCGGTAAACCTCAAGCGGGCCCCGGTGGCCACGGCGCCCGACGGGCCGAGTCCGCCCCACACGAGGAGATCGCGTCCGGTCCAAACCAGGGCGGCTTCGGAACGTGCACTGGGTGCGCCGGGGACCGGGAGCGGGGACCAAGTGTCGATCACCGGCCGGTACCATGCGCCATCGGCCAACTTCCCAGAACCGTTGCGCCCGCCATACACCACCAGAGCGCTCCCGATCCAGGCGGCCGCATGTCCGTCGCGGCCGCTGGGCGCCCCGAGGGTCGGAAGCCGGCGCCAGCGTGCGGTGGCTGTGTCGAACCTCGCGCCATCACTCAAGAAACCTGCGTCGCCAAAGCCACCCCACACCATGACTTCCCGCACGCCATCCGACACCACGGTGGCGCCGCGCCGGGGACTCGGCGAATCCAGCACGGGAAGGGTCTGCCAGGTGTTCGCGGACGCGTCGTAGGTCGCGCCCGAGTTGGCGAACGTGCCCGGCGCGGTCTGACCGCCCCAAACGATCCACCGCCCAGCCCCGGCGATCCAGGTGGCCCCATGACCCACACGAGGCGTGGGAGCGAGCTCCGTGGCCCCGGCCGACCATCCCCCCGCCGCCAGACTCGCGAAGCCTTCGTAGCCGAGTCCGGTGAGCACCACGTCGTTCGCCACCGCCGAGGCGAGCACGGTTCCAGGGAGGGGACCACCCACGCCTCCGTCACCTGCGCCCAGCGCCGCAAGCTCGGCCTTGAGTACTTCAATTTGCCGCTGCACGGATTGCAGCTGGCTGGCGAACTGATTGGTTGCCTCGCGAAGATCGGGATCCTTCAACGCCAGCTGTGCCGGGAGTCGCGCGAGGGCGAGCACGCCCGACTGAATGCGAGACGCATCGAGATCGGGAAGCTGGGAGGCAGCCAGCACGCCTGTCACGGCCGAAGCCTCGACGCTCGCCGCGGATTGCGCGTGGACCGCGGCCATCGCATAGCCGACCGCGGAAAGGCGTTGATCCGGCGAGAGCAGTTCGAATCCCGACGTGCCGTCGTTGAACCACACCCGCAGGTACAGGGGGTCGCTGGTGAGTCCGGGCACTGACTGGCTGAAGACCGCGGCCGGAATCGGCGCCATGTTGGCGAGGCTCGTATCGCCCAGGGACAGGTCGTACATGCCGTGCGCCACGGTGACCGTCACCGCCAGATCGGGTTCGCCGTCGCCGTTGGCATCGGGAGCGTTGCGCCAGAGAGTTTGGGTGCCGGTGCGATGGACGAGTGCAAACTTGAATTGCCCCCGGCCTTCGAACGCGGCTTCGCCCACCTGAATGCGACCCTGGTACTGCAGCACACCGGAGCTTTGGGCGTGCAGCCAGGGGGCCGAGGCCGCACTCAGCAGGAGACTGAGGAGTAGGTTCCGCGCCTCGCGCCGAAGCAGGGAGGGCGACAGCAGCAGCCGGGGAGTCGATGGATCAGGCCTGGGCATTCGCGGTGGGTTCCTGCGTCCGTTGCCGCCTGCTCGGGCCGGCGTTGGGAGCGGGAAGTATCCGGCGCAATAAGCGTCGTCGGCCCGGGGAAACGGACATCCATCTACGGAAGCGTCGCTGCGGGTGTTCGCGGGCGGTCGCAGATGGGTCGCACCAACCGGGCGAAGGCTTGAATGGTCCCCGGCGATGACGGCAGGTTTGGCCCGGTCCTCCGGGCACCCCATACGGGATATGCCGCGAGCACCGGCGAGGAGCGACCCTTGGAACAACCCACCAACCAGTTCACGCGGATCCTGCAGCTGGCCGGCAGCGGTGACACCGCAGCGGCGGCCGAGCTCTTTCCTCTCGTCTACGAGGAGTTGCGCCGCGTGGCCTCCGCCCAGCTGGGTCGTGAATCACCAGGCCAGACGCTCCAACCGACCGCGCTGGTCCATGAAGCCTGGCTGCGCCTCTCGGCGGGAGACGATCGAACCTGGAAGAACCGCGGGCATTTCGTGGCCGCCGCCACCGAAGCCATGCGCCGCATCCTCGTCGACCGCGCCCGCCGCAAGTTGCGCTTGAAGCGCGGCGCCGGCGCCGAACGCGTGGAGCTCGAGGAATCACGATTGGCCAGTCCGGTCGAGGATGAGAAAATCCTCGAGGTCAACGCGGCGGTGGATCGTCTCGAGGCGGAGAGCGCGGAACTCGCCCAGATCGTGAAGCTGCGGTTCTTCGCCGGCATGAACCATCTCGAGGTCGCCGAAGTGCTCGGGGTGAACGAGAAGACCGTCCGTCGCCGCTGGGAACTAGCCCGCGTCCGGCTTCATGCCCTGATCATGTCCGCGCCCGAATAGC
>JADLFD010000329.1 GCA_020845805.1 Verrucomicrobiales bacterium
AGTCGAAGACGCAGACTGTCCAGCACCTCCCGGAGTTCGGTTCCGTTCAGCCGGGGCATCGAGATGAGGCGGCCCGACTCCAGGGCAGGGGGAGACTCCTCGACGGGCGCGGCGGGGGCGGAGCGCGGCGGAGGGGTGGTGGAGGTGGGAGGAGCGGTTGGTTCTCCGGGGCCGGTGGGCGCGTCCAGTTGCCGGGCGAGTTCGCGCACTGCGGCATCGGTGGACTCCGCGAAGACGAGTCCGCGACTGACTCTCGGTTGGTCGAGTTCCACCGTGGCGACCGGTCGATCGGCCGCCACGCAACCAGGCGATCCGCAGGTCAGCAGTGCAAGGGTGAGAACGATCCTGTGCTGAAAGGAGCTGAACCAGGATCCGACAGTTCGGGAGGACGCGACGAGGTCGGCAACGCCGGCCGCCGGGGTGCCGGGGCCGTTCGCACGGGCGGTGGTGGTATCCCTTCCGTACACCCGGCGGAGGCTACGTACGCGTCTGGCGTGCGCCAACGATTATCCGTTTGGGATTATGCATTTTGCATCCCGCCACCGCGCTGGGCATGATCGGCGCATGATGACGCTGCTGGCAGGAACCAACCGACCCGGGAGCAACACCCGGCGTGTGGTTGCTGAATTGGAGACTATTTACGCCGCCCTGGGCGTGCCGGTGACCGTGATCGATCTGGCGAAACTGCCGCTGGACGTCTTCCTGCCGTCGGCTTACGCCGAGAAACCCGCGGGGTTCGCCCCCTTCAGCGATGCCATCCTGCGCGCGTCGGGACTGCACGTGGTCACGCCCGAGTACAACGGCGGGATGCCCGGTGTGCTGAAGTACTTCATCGACCTGCTGAAGTTCCCGGAGAGTTTCGAACGGCGTCCGGTCTGTTTCACGGGCGTCGCCGCGGGGATGTGGGGCGCGCTGCGGCCGGTCGAACAGTTGCAGGCGATCTTCGGCTATCGCAACGCCTACCTCTTCCCGGAACGCGTCTTTATTGCCCGCGCCTTCGAACAGTTCAACGAGTCGGGACGGCTCAAGGATGAGGAACTCCTCGGCCGGTTGCGCGCGCAGGCGACCGGTTTCGTCGACTTCGTCGAACGCCTTGGCAAGGGAAAGCTCCGTCCCTGATCCAATCCGAACTGCCTGATCCCGGCTCCCGCCTGCTCTCTCACACCCCGATCCTCATCTTGATCCTGATCCCGATCGATTCTCTCACGAAGCCATGACCTCGATCTCCTCCCGCCTCGCCGTTTGCTCCTGGTCACTCCAGCCGGTGTCCGTCGCCGACCTGGTGGAGAAGACCCTCGCCACCGGAGTCCGCCGGCTCCAGCTCGCCCTGGATCCGCCGCGCGAGAATCCCGCTGCCTGGTCGGATCTGCGCGGGTGCTTGGACCGCGCGGGCATCACGGTGGTTTCGGGCATGCTCACCACGGTCGGGGAGGACTATTCGACGCTGGAGACGATCAAGCGGACGGGCGGCATCGTGCCTGATGCCACCTGGGCGCAGAACTGGGCTCATTTCCAGGCCGCGGCGGCGCTGGCCGCGCAGCTGAAACTGCGATTGGTCACGTTGCACGCGGGGTTTCTGCCCCACGACCCCGCCGATCCGTCGTACGCCCCAATGGCCGAGCGGTTGCGGAAGGTGGCCGACCTGTTTGGCGCACAAGGCATGTCGATCGCGTTGGAGACCGGCCAGGAAACGGCGAGCTGCCTCGCGTCCTTTCTCTCCGGCCTGGGTGCCGCCAACGTCGGCGTGAACTTCGATCCGGCCAATATGATCCTCTATGACAAGGGCGAGCCGGTGGCCGCCCTGCGCGCCCTGGGCCGATGGCTCTCGCAGGTGCATCTCAAGGACGCGACGCGCACCCGCGTGCCCGGGACCTGGGGAGAGGAAGTTCCGGTCGGCACGGGCGAGGTGGCCTGGCCGGCCTTCTTCCAAACGCTGCGGGAGCTGGGATACGCCGGCGACCTCTGCCTGGAACGAGAAGCCGGCACCCAAAGGGTCGCCGATCTGCGGTCCGGAGCGGCCTTCGTCACGCGCCTCGGGGGTTGAGGCCGGGCATCGCTCGGAGCCAGTCCCGATCGCGAGGTTGGGACGCGCGATCAGACTCAGACTCAGACCACCGCCGACTCGAGTAAGGTCACGCGACGACGCCCGGCGTCGAGGCGTGCGAGGACGCCCTGGGGCAGGGTGAGCTTGCGTGGAATATGGCCGTAGGGAAGGTCGGCCAGGACCGGAATGCCCACCTCTCCCAGCGTTTCCTCCAGGATCTCAGCCTGCGTCAGGTGCGCTTCGCCCGGCCTGGGTTCCGCGCCGGTGAACCGACCGGCCAGCACGCCGTTCAACCTCCGCAGCACCCCGGCGAGGTCGAGTTGGGTCCATAGCCGGTGGAGCCGGTGCGGGAGTTCGCCCACGTCCTCGGCGAAGAGCAGGGCGCCGTCGAACCGGGGCGCGAACGGGGTTCCGAGAAGCGTGGTCACCAGGGAGAGACACCCGCCCAACAGCCGGCCTTCCCCCACCCCGGGCCGCACGGTGCGTCCCGGTGCGTCGGCCGGAAACGTCAGGACGCGTCGCCTGGCTCGCGACGTGAGCAGTCCCCAGAACATCTCCTCCGTGTAGGGATCGGGGGCGTGCCAGAATTCCACGGCCGGCATCGGGCCGGAGAAGGAGACCAGGCGGCAGCGCCGCCAGACGGCGAGCTGGAGGAAGGTGAGATCGCTGTAGCCCACCAGAATCTTGGGCCTGCGCGAGAGCGCGCGGTAGTCGACGTCCCGCAGCAACCGGAGGCAGCCGTTGCCACCGCGCAATGCGAAGAGGGCCTTGATCCGCGGATCGCGAATCATGGCGTTGAGATCGGCCAGTCGATCGGCGTCCGTGCCCGCCGAGAAGCCGTGTCGCGCCAGGACGTGAGCCCCCACGGCCACGCGATAGCCGAGGCCTTCCAGATACCGGACACTGCCCTCCACCATCGCTGCGGAGCGTGGCGGGCTGGCCGGGCTGACCAGGCCAATGACGTCGCCACGTCGGAGCCGGGGAGGGTGTAGCGCGTTCACCGCGCTAAGAAGCGGTGCGCGCGCGCTGAAATCAACGAGCGAATCGGTGCTCCGCAGCGGGAGCGGACCTGCGCGCGCGGCGCCTCGACAGGTGCCCAGTCGGACGCCTAGGGTCGGGGTCCGGCGACGTCCCAATCATGCCGCCGCAACGAACGACTGATCCCATCCATGCCGAAGTCATTCTTTCCCCAGATCAAGCCCATCCAGTATGAGGGACCCGCGTCCCGGAATCCCCTGGCGTTCAAGCATTACCACGCCGAGGAGAAGGTGGAGGGCAAGTCCATGAAGGAGCATCTCCGGTTCGCCGTGGTGTATTGGCACACCATGCGCGGCACCGGCGGCGATATGTTCGGGTGGGGAACCGCCCAGCGGCCCTGGCAGACCGGAGAGGGTACGGTCAAAGAAGCCGTGCTGCGCGCGCGCGCGATGTTCGAGTTCGTCGAGAAACTCGGAGCCCCCTTCTACTGCTGGCACGACCGCGATGTCGCGCCCCATGGGCCGACGCTGGCTGATTCGAACCGCGCCTTCGACACCGTGGGCGCCGAGCTGAAGAAGCTGCAGAAGGACACGGGCATCCGGCTCCTCTGGGGCACTGCGCAGAATTTCGTCCACCCGCGGTACATGCATGGCGCGGCCACCAGCTGCCATGCCGACGCTTTCTGCTTTGCGGCGGCGCAGGTCAAGAAGGCCATGGAATGGACGCACGAGCTGCAGGGTGAGGGTTACGTTTTCTGGGGAGGTCGGGAAGGGTACTCCACCCTGCTCAACACCGATCTCAAACGGGAGATGGATCACCTCGGCCGCTTCCTGCACATGGCGGTCGATTACAAGAAGAAGATCGGGTTCAAGGGACCGTTCTACATCGAGCCGAAGCCGAAGGAGCCCACCAAGCATCAGTACGATTCGGACGCCGCCGCCTGCCTCAACTTTCTGCGCGAGTACGAGCTCCTGCCGCACTTCAAGCTGAACATCGAGACCAACCACGCCACCCTGGCCGGCCACACCATGCAGCATGAGCTGGAGGTCGCCGCCGCGGCCGGCGCTCTGGGGTCGATCGATGCCAACATGGGCGACGTGATGTTGGGTTGGGACACCGACCAGTTCCCCACCGATCTCTATCTCACCAGCCAAGTGATGCTCAGCATCCTCAAGCACGGAGGCTTCACCACGGGCGGCACCAACTTCGACGCCAAGGTCCGGCGCGAGAGTTTCACGGAAGAAGACCTGTTCCTCGCCCACATCGCCGGCATGGATGCCTTCGCGCGCGGTCTAAAGATCGCCGCCGCGATCCGCAAGGACGGGCGCCTGGCCGAATTCGTCACCCGCCGATACCGCACCTGGGACACTGGGATTGGCGCGCGCATCGAGGCCGGGAAAGCCAGCTTCGCCGACTGCGAAAAGCACGCGCTGAAGCTTGGCGAAGTCTCGGGGCTGGAGTCCGGCCGCCAGGAATACCTGGAGGCGCTCTACAACGAGTTCCTCTAAACGACCTCGCCCGCGGTCCTCGAGACCGCGAGCGGCCCCCGCCTCGCGACCGTGGATCCGACGGACTATCCCGTCCTGCGCGCGGATCGCGACCGATGGGTTGTGCGCCAGCGCGGCGCCCGACCCACGGGCACGCTCCACGCGCGGCAGCATGGAGGCTGGCTCTGGGAGGAGGAACCCGGCCCAGGACAGCCGCCGCTCCGGTCGCTCACGGTGTTCCTGACCAACCGGGAATGCCCGTGGCGCTGCGTGTACTGCGATCTCTGGCAGCACACCCTCGACGTCCCCGTGGCGCCGGGTGACATCCCGCATCAGCTCGAGACGGCACTGGCCGAGGCTGGCGCCGAACCCCAGCAGCTGAAGCTCTACAACGCCGGCAGCTACTTCGATCGCGGCGCGGTTCCGGAGATCGACGACGCCGTCCTGGCTCGCCGGATCGGCCCCCTGCAGCGGGTGGTGGTCGAATCGCATCCGCGCCTGGTGCGCGACCGTACCTGGCGTTTTCGTGATCTCCTTGCCCGCGCGGGAGGCGCGAACCTGGAGGTGGCCATGGGCCTCGAAACCGCGCATTCCCAGGTGCTGGAGAAACTCAACAAAGGCGTGAGTCTCGACGAGTTTGCGCGCGTGGCCCGGACTCTGAATCGGGAGGGCGTCGCCTGGCGCGCCTTTGTGCTCGTGCAACCGCCCTTCGAGACCGAGGCCGACGCGGCGGCCTGGGCGGTTCGCTCCGCCGCGTATGCCTTCGAATGCGGCGCGCGCCGAGTCACCCTGATTCCCGTGCGAAGCGGTCCAGGCGCGCTGGCGCGCTGGCAAACGACGGGCGTCTGGTCACCGCCGCGATGGGAGACCGTGGAAACCGCGCTGGAAGGGAGCCTGGCGCTGGGCGCGGGATGGGTGGAGGTCGATGGGTGGGATCTGGATCGCCTCGCGGGGTGCGCCGCGTGCCGGGGCGCCCGACGGGAGCGGTTGGAACGCATGAGCCGCAGCCAGCGTTGGGAACCGCGGATTCCATGCCCGGTTTGTGGCGCGGGCGGGTAACGAAACGGAGGCCGCGGGACCCACTCACTCGGAGTGCGGTCGCGAAGTCAGACCCTATTCCTCGTCGAACTTGCGAACGGTGATCAACTCTTCGAGGGCGCGAAGCGCGTCGGCGGCGTCCTCACCCGTGACTTCCAGGCGCAGGCGGCTGCCCGGGCCGGCGGCCAGCATCATCAGGCCCATGATGCTCTTGCCATTGATGCGTTCCCCGTCCTTTTCCACGTAGATCTCACTATGAAACTTGCTGGCAATGCGCACGAACATCGCCGCCGGACGGGCATGGATGCCCAACCGATTGGCGACCTTCAACTCACGGGTGATGGCGCTGGATTGCGTTCCGATACGGCCTCCTAACTCGCGCAGAAGAATCATCGCAGGTTTTCCCTATGACCAGCCAAAATCCGAAATGCCCGTTTTCTACTCCTGGCCGGCACGACAGTATCCGCACCAGATCGGCTCTAGCCGCTCCTTCCTGAACGGTCGAAATCGGTGAGGACTGTAGGCCTTCGGTCCTATTCCGGTGCCGTTCGGGTCGTCCGGCCCAGGAACGCGATCAAGTCACTCATGGCCTGGGGGTCCAGGCTGAGTTCGAATCCCTCGGGCATGAGCGACCGGCCGGTGCTTCGCAGGGCGGTCAGTTCGGAACGCAGGAAGGGCTCCTCGAGGCCGGCGGCATTACGCAGAGTGACGCTGGCCGCGGATTCCGAAATCAAGATCCCCGGAAACTCACGGCCGTCGCCGCGTACCGCCGCATAGGCCGTGTAACGGTCTTCGAAGGCCTGGTTGGGATCGAGAATCGCGATGAGCAGCGCCGCCGGGGTCTTGTCCAGCGCCAAGCCGAGATCCGGCCCCACCTCGATGCCTGCCCCTTGGAAGCGGTGGCAGACGGCGCAATGCTCCGTGAACAGCGCCTGACCGCGCCGGGCATCGCCCGCACGTTCCAAAGCGGTGGCGTAACCACGCAATACCTCGGCCCGCGCGGCGGTTGCTTGACCCAGGACCGCCATGGCCTTCGCCTTGACCGCCGGGTCGGGATGGGTCTGAAGCCGCTGCCGGGCGGCTGGCGCCAAGGCGGTGCGGGGCAGGGTGCCCGAGCCCAGCGCCTCCAACACGCGCAGGCTCGATTCCGGCGCGGCCAGGAATGCTTCCATGGTTAGCGTTCGTGCTTCCGGCCCCAGTTCGGACCACCGGGCGAGAATGCCGCCCCCGGCCAAGCCGAGCCCGGAACGCCCCAGGGCTTTGAGCGCGGCTTTGACGAGGGCTGGGGAGGTCGACCGTTGGATCAAGGCGGCCAGTCGCACGGGCGCTTCCGGAAGCGTGGCGCCCCCGGCTTCCAACGCGCGGAGGGCGTCCAGGCGGGCGTCCTCCTGGGTGTCCGGACGTGTGGCGGCGGCCAGGGCCCGAGCCAGGATGGGTTTGAGCTTCTGGAGGGTGGCACCGTCGAGCTGACCGCGGCGTTGCAGGGCATCGAGGAAAGCCGCTGTGGCGGCGGCCAGCAGCCCATCGTCGGTGGCGGATTGCCAGCGGAGCAGCGCGGCGGTGCCGGCGGCGCGCGACGGAGCGTCGGTCGACGCCTCGCCCAGGACTCCACCCAGCACGCGTGCCGACACGTTGGGCGAGGTGCCGAAGGCCTCGATCATGCGCAGGGCATGCTTCGACGCGCTCGCCAGAACCGCGGTCTCGAGCACGCGATCCCCACGAAATCGTCGGGCGAGCGTCACCAACGCGCTGCCGGCGGCGGGATCTCGGACCAATCCCAGCGCGAAGGCGAGGGAGGCCGAAGCCGTGGCGGGCAAGGTTTCCGCGCGTTCGGCCAAGGCGCGCGCGACCGTCGCCGACAACGCGTCGGGGCGGCCGGTGGCCAGCTTGGCTTCCGCGGTCCGTGCCGCCAGGGCCTGGACCTCCGGATGAGAATCGCCCAGCCCGACGAGCAGGTCCTCGTCCGTGACCTGACCGAGCACGCCCAGCGTGGCGAGGGACTGCGCCCGCGCCCGGGGGTCCGCGGCGTTCCGCAGGCCGTCTCGGAGTATGGGCGCCACGGAGGCGGTCGGATTCTCCATCAACAGGCGCTGGGCGGTGTCGCGGGTCCATCCGTTTGGACTGCGCATCGCCGCCGCCCAGCCCGGGGCGTTGGTTGCCGCCAGGTTGGGGAGGGCGCGGAGCTTGGCGTTCTGCGGGCGCACCCGGTAGATGCGCCCGCGATCGGTGCCGGCGCGCAGGTCGACCCGCGCCTTCAGATCCGGGGGGATCCATTCCGGGTGCTCGATCACCAGCCGGTACATGTCCACCACGTAGAGGGCACCATCGGGGCCGGAGCGGGTCTGGACCGGGCGAAACCAGGCGTCCGTCGAGGCCAGGAACTCGTTGGTCGCTTCACCTTCGGCACGACCGGCGGCCAGTCCCGCCCCCTCTCGTCGGAGCACTTCACGGTGCACCAGGTTTTCGGTCGGCTCGGCAATGAACACCGAGGAGCTGAACTCGGGTCCGAAGAGATCATCCCGATACGCTGATCCGCCGCAGGCGCTGGTGACCGTGTTCTCGTCGCCCACCTGGTTGGGACGCGGGAGCATGCGGCTGATGGGGAACACGAGGTTGCGGCCGGGCGCGTCGGCGAGCATGACGCGGCTGTCGCGCAGCAGGAGATTGGGATTTCGCGCCAGGGAGGCAGCCGGCCAGGGATAGTGCCAGAGCCAGGTGTAGTTGGCGTTGCCGAACCAGTGGCCCCAGTCGTCCCGGAACCGGCCGTACTGCGTCTGGCCTTCAATGGTCTCGAACTCGCCAGTGTCCGGTTTGAAACGGAAATCACGTCCACGCAGCGAGGCGGTCTGGCCCGTGATCTCCGACCGGATCTCGCCCCCGCTGTCGCCGTTGGCGCCATAGACCCAGCCATCGAGTCCGAGAGCGAACCCGTTGACGCGATGCTGCTGGTTGCCTTCCACAAACCCGGTCAGCAACGGACGACGCCGATCCGCGCGGCCGTCTCCGTCGGTATCCTCGGCGTAAAACACCGAAGGCGCGGCGCTCACCAAGACGCCCTTGCGCCAGGGCATGACCCCGCTGGGAAAACCGAGGTCCTCCAGGAAGGGGGTGGCACGGTCCATCACGCCATCGCCATCGAGGTCTTCCAGCACCTTGATAGCGCCGCCGGGTTTCCCCTGACCATCCAGTCCCAGCGGATAATCGCGCATCTCTGCCACCCACAGGCGGCCAGCGGCATCCCAGTCGATGGCCACCGGATCCCGCACCAGCGGTTCGGCGGCGATCAGGTCCACTTCGAACCCGGACCGCACCTGGATCCGCCGTCGGGATTCCTCGGGCGACAAGGCCGGGGGCAGCACCCCGCGCAGGAGATCATCGAAGGAACGGCGATCCACCAGGTCCGGCAGGTGCGCCGTATGCTCGTTTTGGACCCAGAGCTGGCGGGAATGAATCCAGGCGCCGTTATGGGGATGGGGCCCTGGCCGGACGAACGGGGGGATCTCGTCCGGCGGCGTCTCGACCCAGGGCGGCTTGCCGCCTGCCGCGGGGTCGGAGGGGCGGTGGCGTTCGCCCGCCAGCGCCTTGCGCGTCCACCCCCGGGACCAGCCGAGGTAGTATTCCTTCTGGTACAACCAGACGCCGAAACGCTCCTCGTTGGAGAAGACCAGATCGTCGAAACCATCCTCGTTGATGTCGGCAAATCGCGTTCCCGCATCGCGACCGTCGGCGTCGACGATGCGAACCCCCGGCGGCAGGACTGCCTCGGACCGCTTCCAACGTGCGGCGGCGGCGTCCCACTCGAAGATCGCCTGTTGCTCGGGGTTGCCGACGAGCAGCTCGCAGCGTCCGTCCGCGTCCATATCGCGGAACCGTACGCCGCCATCGCGACCGTCGGTGGCGGTCCGCAGCGCGGCCCCGTCCAGGTTAAGCCCGGTCAGCAGGGCGCGGTCCTCCTGCCATTCCCCGCCGCGAAAGGTCCATGCCCCCTCGCCGGTTTCGTGGCGCAGGAGCACGGATACAGCGCCGTCGTCATGCACGATGCCGAAGCGCGCGCCCACTTCGACGGCTCGCCCATCTCCCGCGCGCGTGACCAGGGCCGTCGGGAATGTGGTGTCGAGCCAGGCACGCCGATCGGGTTGCCAGACCCGGGTGCGGCGAATGCGGTCGTTGGCAATGATCACGTCCAGGAAGCCGTCGTCGTTGAGATCGAGCAGGCGAACGCCGTTGTCCGAACCATCGGCGGCGCGCAGGGGCTCGCCGGCTCCCAGATGCGTGACCAACCGGTCATGCGCCTCACGGTAGTTGAGGAAGCGCACGCGCGCGCCCAGCGTGTTCACGGCATGATCGATGAACTCGACCCACTGGGTGCTGGAACTCCAGCCGTGGGGATGGAACACCGAATTGAAGGTGCCTTGCTTGAGCGCGATGGCGTCCAACGCCGCCTTCCAATCGGCCAGCATGGTGGGGTGGTTCTTGCCCAGGAGGTTCTGCGCCTCCCAATCGCTGGGCGCGACGCATGGGAATTCCCAGCAAAGCTTTCCGATGACCCAGGGATAAGGGTAGTCGCGGACCGTGGTCACAAAGCTGGGGAAGGGGAGGTATTTTCCGAATCTCGAGCGACCGTCCGGCTCCTGCACCAGGGCACGCGGCAACGCCGGGTCGTTGGTGGAAAGAACCATCACCACGGAGGAATCCAGCCGCAGGAATTGTCCCTGATCGTTCACGCCGCGAAACAGCTCCGCATAAACGCGGGGGCTGGGACTGTTGATGGAATCGCAGCAAGGGGTGCGAAACGCGACTGGGAGGTTGCCCGGCACGCTGGACAGCAGGCTCACCCCGCCGTGGAACGTGTTCCACGCCGCCTCGAAATCACCTTTGGCGAGGATGGGACACGGGTGGCTGAGGGTATGGACCTCCAGCGAAACGCCTTCTGCCAGCCACGAGGTGAACTGAGGATCTCCGGGGCTGACCGCATTGCAGAAGATGCTCAGCGGCGCGCGGCCGTCGATCTGCTTCAACCGCTCCAGAATGGGACGCAAAAACGCCTCGTAGGGGCGGGAGTCGCGCATATCGTCGATCCCCAGCGTCACGACCACGTCCACTCCCGGTTCACCCACCCACTGCGGCGTGGTGAGCCGCGGAAAATGCAGGCCCGGATGGAACGGATCTTCCCCGTCAAGATAGGTGAGCCGGTTGGCGTCCAGCGCCCGCGTCGGGGGCGAGGGTGCGCCGCGCAGGGCGGTCGAACTCAGCAGCAGCGCGAGGAGCAGGAGGTGGGCTGCGGCCCTTCGCGAGGGTCCGTGCCCGCGGGGCCCGGACGAAGCGAAGGGGGGAGGGAGGGACACGCCGTGCATGGGAGGTGCACCCCAACGAACCCGGAACGACGCCCTGCGGAAAGCACAAACTTCACCGTACTCCTCACGGCGCGTGGGGGCAGGGGAGGTTGTCCTGGAAGAGTGGGGAACGTCGGTTCTCGAGGGAAGCGGCGGAGTGCGAGATGCGGCGAGTCCTGGGTGCGGAATTGAACTTTTGCCACGTGCCCATGCATCGCATGCTCGGGCCTTCGACCATGAAGCTGTTTGATCTTTCGGACGAAGTGGCCGTCGTGATCGGGGCGACGGGGGTGCTGGGCGGGGCCATGGCCGACGGCCTCGCCGCCGCGGGCGCACGCGTGGCAGTGCTCGGGCGCAACGCCGAACGCGGCCAGGCCCGCGTGAAGGCCATCGCCGATGCGGGCGGCCAAGCCGCCTTCGTGGCCTGCGACGCCATGGACCGCGCGAGTCTCGAACGGGCCTGCGAGCAAGTCGCCAGCTCGCTCGGGGCGCCCACCGTGCTGGTCAATGCCGCCGGAGGAAACGATCCCAAGGTCACCGTCACCGACGAGCGTCCGTTTGAGGCCATCGCGGTGGAGGATTGGCGCGCCAACTTCGACCTGAACCTCGTGGGCGGGGTGCTCTTGCCATGCCAGGTCTTCGGACCCGCCATGCGCACCCGGGGCAAGGGCAGCATCATCAACGTCGCCAGTGCGTCGGCACGGTTGCCCTTGTCGCGGGTCGTCGCCTATTCCTCCGCCAAGGCGGCGGTGCTGAATCTCACCCGCTTTCTCGCCCGCGAATGGGCGCCCTCCGGAGTGCGCGTGAACGCCGTGACGCCGGGCTTCTTTCCCGCGGAACAAAATCGCCGGCTCCTGTTCCAGGCCGACGGAACACCCACCCCCCGCGCCCAGGCGATCCTGGGCCATACCCCCATGAAACGTTTCGGGGATGCGGGAGAACTGGTCGGCGCAGTGGTGTTCCTCGCCAGTCCCCGCGCCAGCGGATTCGTCACCGGGACGGATATCGTGGTGGATGGCGGGTTCCTCGCCCAGACGATCTGACCCGACCTGGCCATGACGATCGCGATCAGCGACCTGATGCGGGAGAGCGGGGTGAAATTCGGCACCAGCGGCGCACGCGGTCTGGTGACGTCCATGACGGATCGCGTCTGTCACGCCTACACGACCGGCTTCCTGCAGTACCTGAGGACCACGGGCGCGCTCGGGTCCGGGCGTGTGGAGGTCGCCGTCGGGGGCGATCTTCGCCCCAGCACCGGGCGCATCATGGCCGCCGTCTGCCAGGCGGTGGAGGACTTTGGCGGCCGGCCCCTGGATGGTGGCCGCGTGCCCTCGCCCGCCCTGGCTGCCTACGCCTTCGCGCGCCGCATTCCGTCCATCATGGTCACGGGCAGTCATATCCCGGATGACCGCAACGGGATCAAATTCAACCAGCCCGACGGCGAATTGCTCAAGTCCGACGAGCCCGGCATGACCGGCCAGGTGGTGACTTTACCACCGGACCGGTTCGCGCCGGACGGTTCGCTGATCCCTGGCCGGCCTCCGGATGCCACGACGCTGGCATCCGAGGTGAATGCCTTCTACCTGGCGCGGTATTTCCAGGCCTTCCCTGGCCGCCCCCTCGAAGGCCTGCGCGTCGGCGTCTATCAGCACTCCGCCGTGGGACGTGATGTGATCGCCCAGGCGCTGCGTGGGTTGGGCGCCCAGGTCAGCGAACTTGGACGGTCCGAAATCTTCGTTCCGGTGGATACCGAGGCGATCCGTGAAGAGGATGTGGAGGCCGCCCGGCGCTGGGCCTCTGGACATGAATATGACGCGCTCGTTTCCGCCGACGGCGATAGTGACCGCCCTTTGGTGAGTGATGAGCATGGCGAATGGCTGCGGGGTGATGTGGCGGGAATCCTCTGCGCGGGCTTTCTGCGTGCGAACTCCGTGGTGACGCCCGTCAGCTCCAACACCGCAGTGGAGAAGTGCGGATGGTTTGCCGAGGTGCGTCGGACGCGGATCGGCTCGCCCTTTGTGGTGGCCGAAATGCTGCGTGCCGCGGCTTCCGGCGCCACTCGGGTGGTGGGTTATGAGGCCAATGGTGGATTCCTGGTGCACTCCGACCTGGAGCTCGAGGGGGGGACGTGCCTGCCCGCGCTTCCCACCCGCGATGCCCTCATCGTGATCCTTGCCGTCCTGCTGAGCGCGCGACTTCGGCGTGTGTCGATCTCCCAGCTCACCGCACTCCTGCCTCCCCGATTCACCGCCAGCGGTCGACTGGAATCCTTCGCGGTCGAACGCAGCCAGCGGATCCTCCGGCTCTTGGCGGGGCCGGACGTGGATCCCGCGGCCGCGCTCCATTCGGCGTTCGCGTCGGTCACCGGATCCACCGTGTCCGGCATCGATCGGACCGATGGGTTGCGGGTGACTTGGCACAACGGGGAGATTCTGCACCTGCGTCCGTCGGGGAATGCTCCGGAGTTTCGGTGCTACACGGAGGCCGCCTCCGCTCCACGCGCGGAGTCGTTGTGCGCCGCCAGTTTGAAGATCTTGCCGTCGCTCTCGCTCTAGGCCATCCCATGCCTCGAGTGGTGAGTTCTACATGCGAAAAGGCTCCAAAGTAATTTCGCGCACGGAAACCATGATAGGAACTCTGATCTAGAGCCTTGACTTAAAAGGGGTCCGTCCCTATGAAGCTGGGGCTGGAGGAGTTTTGTGATGGGAACCAATACGCATGCAGTTTGTAAGGCCGTGCTCTGCGCTGCGGTCACGGGGACATCACTCGCAGGAGCCCTGAGCTCGGTGGCGGCGGACGCTGTCGACCTGCGAGATGGGGGAACAGCTCGTTTTCGCGGGGCGGGGTATGTGGTGGATTTCACCACCATCCAGCCCGACGTGGTGACCAGTCCCGCCGCGTTGGGAAGCCTGTATAGCCTGCGCGGCATCAGTGGCGTGGGCGGAGTTGAGGAGGGCTTCAATGCCGGCACATCCCGCGGCGTGCCGGTCATGCCCCACGTGGATTCTGTGATCTCCGGGGCCATGGATGTGACTCTCGGCGAAATCGGCATCCTGCCCGAGGGTCTCGGTGCTCGGCCCGTCGCCTCCGCCGTCTTTGCGCTGAAGATCAACGAACCGGCTTGGACCGTGGGCGCGGCCGGGGGGCCTCGCCAGGTGGGGCCCAATCCGAAGAGCGCGGTCTCGCTCGATGAGTTCCAGATCTGGGTGGCTGACGCGCCCATCGCCAACGCCACGTCCCTGGACAACCTCGCGGCCCACGCGCGTCTGGTCTACGACCTGGATGTGAACAGCGCCAGCTCCGCCGCGGGAGATCGATCGCTCTTGCTGAACGATTCCGGCCCCAGCCCGGCGTCGGCGGATCTCTACGTCGGCATCCCCAAGTCCTTGTTCGACGCGGCCGGCGCCACCGCCTCCAGCTACGTCTATCTCTATTCCAAGTTCGGTGCCCAGGCCGGTTTCGAGGCCGATGCCGGTTTTGAATCCTGGTCCTACCTGCGCTCCGGTTCCGTGCCCGCGGTGTTCACGGTCGTGAGCTCCGTTCCCGAAGCGTCCACTTGGATTGGCGCTCTGGTTCTCACCAGCCTGTGCGGCGGCGCGTTCTGGATGCGGCGTCGCCCCCCGGTCGCCACCGCCTAGCGGTCGGAATTCTCCGGCACACTTCACACTTGGTTGCGAGTTCAGCCGCGGGATCGACCCGCGGCTTTTTCTTTTTCTTTTCCGCCCCGCCCTGTTCCCGGCAGGGTCATCGGCGGTTTTCCTGCCTTTTCCGCCCCGCTCCATGGCTACTCCCGATCTCTCCCTGAAACCGGCTGGCACAACGCGTTGGGACCTGCTCGCCCTGGGCGAGATCATGCTTCGCCTGGATCCGGGGGATACGCGGGTCCGTGTCGCACGCTCCTTCCAGGTCTGGGAGGGCGGGGGAGAATACAATGTGGCCCGCGGCTTGCGCCGGTGCTTCGGGCTGCGGACCGCGGTCGCCACGGCCTTCGCAGACAATGAGGTGGGGCGGTTGCTGGAAGATTTCGTCCTACAGGGAGGCGTGTCGATGGACTACGTGCTCTGGCGATCGTTTGATGGCGTCGGGCGTCAGACACGCAACGGGTTGAACTTCACCGAGCGCGGCTTCGGTGTGCGCGGCGCGGTGGGAGTACCGGACCGCGGCCACACCGCGGCGTCGCAATTGAAGCCCGGTGATTTCGATTGGGACCGCATCTTTGGGGAGCAGGGCGTGCGTTGGTTGCATACGGGCGGGATCTTCGCGGCGTTGAGCGAAACCACCGCTGATCTGGTCATCGAGGCGGTGCAGGCGGCGAAGCGGCATGGCGTCTGCGTGAGCTACGACCTGAACTACCGACCGAGTCTCTGGAAGAGCATCGGGGGCCAGGCCAAGGCGCGGGAGGTGAACCGCCGCATCGCGCCCTACATCGACGTGATGATCGGCAACGAGGAGGACTTCACTGCCGCGCTGGGTTTTCAGGTGGAAGGAGCGGACGACAACCTCCTGCACCTCGACGTCTCCGCCTTCAAGCACATGATCCAGACCGCGGTCACGACGTATCCCAACTTCAAGGTCGTGGGTACCACGCTGCGCGCAGCTCGGACCGCGACGGTGAACGACTGGGGCGCGATCTGCTGGGCAGGCGGGCAGTTCTACGAATCCCGTCCGTATCCCGACCTCGAGATTTTCGACCGCGTGGGGGGAGGCGACAGTTTCGCCAGCGGATTGATCTACGGTTTGCTGACCTCGGGAGACCCGCAGAAGGCGGTGGAATACGGCGCCGCGCATGGGGCCTTGGCGATGACCACGCCGGGCGACACCTCCATGGCCACGCAAAGGGAAGTGGAAGCCCTCATGAAGGGCGGCGGCGCACGCGTTCAACGTTGATCCCTCATGACACGAAGCCCATTACCACGGCGGCGACTCATTCGAATCCGGCTCGGGTGGTGGCTGGCTTGGTTGGGACTCGCAACGCCCGGCGATCTGGGGGCAGCTGGACGCCCTGCGCGTACAGGCGCGGTCGCCACCGTGCATGCCCTGGCCACGGAAGCCGGGATCCAGGCGTTGGGTGCAGGCGGCAACGCCGTCGATGCCGCGGTGGCTTCGGCGCTGATGCTGGGCGTCGTGGACGGGCAAAACTCGGGACTCGGGGGAGGTTGCTTCATCCTGGTGCGTACGCCGAGCGGTCGAGTGTATGCCATCGACGGGCGTGAAACCGCGCCCGCCGCCGCGACGCGGGACCTGTTCATCCGGGACGGGAAGGCTGTGCCGGAATTGAGTCAGGAAGGGCCCCTGGCGGTGGGAACACCCGGGCAGTTGGCCGCCCTGGACCTCGTCGCCCGCCGCTGGGGCCGACTGCCTCTGCGACGCGCCTTGCTGGCCGCCGGCGAACGCGCCGAGACCGGATTTGCCGTCACTCCGCACCTGGCTCGGAGGCTGGCCGGCGAAAGGGAGGCGCTTCGTCGGTTTCCCGAAGCCGCGCGCATCTTCGGCACGCCGGAAGGCGAACCGCTTGCCGAAGGCTCGATCCTGCGACAACCCGACCTCGCCGCCACGCATCGCCAACTGGCGGAGCAGGGGATTCGCTGGTTTTACCGGGGTGACTTTGCGCGTCAGGTCGGGTCCTGGATGCGCGCCCACGGCGGCATTCTCTCCGCAGAGGATTTCCGCCGATACCGGGTGCAAACCCGGGAGCCCGTGAGCTCGCAGTTCCGGGACTGCACTCTGATGGGCTTTCCGCCTCCCAGTTCCGGAGGCGTGCACGTCGCGCAGATCCTGAATCTCGTCGACCGCCTGCCCACCGCGCAGGGTGCGAGTCCGGAGGCAAACTTCCTGCACGCGCTGGCGGAATCGATGCGGCTCGCCTTCGCCGATCGCGCCCACTGGCTGGGCGATCCGGAGTTCGCCTCGGTGCCGCGGGGCCTGATCTCACCGGCCTATGCCGATACCCTGGCGCGCACCGTGGATCCGACGAAGGCCGGAGACGTGGCTTCGCACGGGCAGCCTCCTGGCTGGGAAAACGATCTCTTTGGAAAGCACACCACGCATCTCTCGGCCGCGGACAGCGAAGGCTGGTGGGTGGGGTTGACCGCCACGGTGAATACGACCCTGGGATCGAAGGTGATCGTTCCTGGCACTGGTGTGGTGCTCAACAACGAGATGGACGATTTCAGCGCCCAGCCCGGAGCCACCAATTTCTTTGGATTGCCCGGGGCGGAGGCTAACGCGGTCGCGCCGGGCAAACGGCCGCTTTCGAGCATGAGCCCCACGCTCGTGTTGCGTGGAAACCAACCCATCCTCGTGGTGGGGGCCGCGGGCGGTCCCACCATCATCTCCCAAACGCTGCTCACCATCGCCCGTGTGGTGGGCTTCGGGGAACCCGTCACGCAGGCCGTGGCGGCACCGCGCCTGCACCATCAGTGGCGGCCCAACCAACTGTACCTGGAGCAGGGATGGCCGGAGGCGATCGTGACGGACCTGGAACGCCGCGGCCACCGGGTACAGCGAGTGCGCGAATTGGGAGCCACGCAGGCGGTGGCCTTCCGCGAAGGCCGGTTTGAGGCGGCCGCCGACCCGAGGGCCGGCGGCGTGGCTCAGGTCTGGCAGGAAGAGGAACCCGCGAGCATCAGCACGATCAAGGTTCCACGCCACCCGCGATCACCCTGAAGAAAAGTCGCGGCTCCCCCAGCAACGACGCCGCATTCAGATTGGTGGCCTGACCCGCAAACGTCTGGGACACCCAACTGACCAAATCACTCGAGAAGAAGGCGTGCTGGTTTCTCGATGCCTTCGATTGGAGTAGCAGATTGAGTTTGCCGGGAGCGTACAGGATCGCGGTGGGGACCACTTCCACGCCGGGCAGCGCCGGAGTCACGGCAGAAGGCTGAAAGGCCTGGGCCTCGGCCCCCACCCGGACAATGCGCACTTCATTCAGGACCACGGGGGTCACGGGACGATCCCCCGTGCTGGTCGGCACCTTGCTGAGAGCATGCACGATGTCCATGCCCTCCACCACACGCCCAAACACCGAGTGCAAACCATCGAGCCATCCGGTGTTGGTCACGGTGACGAAGAACTGGCTGCCGTTGGAGTTCTTCCCCGAGTTGGCCATCGACAGAATGCCATTGGTGAAATGCTTGAGCTCAGGGTGGAACTCATCCGCAAACTGGTATCCCGGGCCGTCGGTGCCGCGCCCATTGGGTGAGCCGCCCTGGATCATGAAGTTCTTGATGACGCGATGGAATGTCAGTCCGTGATAGAAAGGGCGGCGCACGATCCTGCTGGCAGGGAAATCAATCCAATCACGCGTGCCTTCGGCCAAGGATACGAAGTTGGCTACGGTCCGCGGGGCTCTTTGGTATTCGAGCCACGCCCAGAAGGTGCCCTGCGAGGTGACAAAGCCAGCGTAGAGGCCATTGGTGACGGGTTGGCTGCGCGCCACCAAAGGCAGCCCATGCACCACCAGAACGAGAAGGATCAGGAACAGACGTTTCATCATCGTGAGGCTTTGACCAGGCGTTGAAGAGGCCGTTGTAGCGCGGTGCCACAGACCAGAATCTCGTACGTTCGATCGCGAGCCACTTCGCGCCGACAGAACACACCGCCGGCCCGCTGGACGATGAGTCCTCCCGCGGCGATGTCCCAGAGGCGCACGCCACTCTCCACGTAGGCATCGAAACGTGCGCAGGCCACATAGGTCATCGACAACGCCGCGGCCCCCATGATCCGGATCTTGCGCACGCGGTGGACCAGGGACTGGAAGACCGGCAGCATGAGATCCAGGGTTCGACGCTTCTTGGCAAACCCGAGCGCCACGATGGATTCGTTCAACCGGGCGCGCGCACTGGTCCGTATGACCCGGCCATTGAGCCGCGCCGGCCCATGGGCGGTGGCCGTCCACAGATCGTTCGTGAAGGGGTCCAGCACCACCCCGGCCACGGTCTCATAACCGTCCTCGTAACAGGCTCCGGAGCCGGTCCGATCCGTGGCAGCCTTCGGGTCCCCACCGCGGCGCTGCAGCGCGATCGAAACGCAGGCATGCGGGATGCCGTAAGCGAAATTCACGGTGCCATCGATCGGGTCCACCACCCAGCGCAGGTCATGGCCGGGGTCCCCCAGCACGCCCTCTTCTCCGAGAATGGCCGCGCCCGGCAGGCCGGCGAGCAGGGCGCGTTCGATCAGGCGCTGACAGCGCACATCAAGCTCCAGCTTGATGTCGTGCTGCGTGATTTCGTGGACCTTTTTCGGCCGGCGCAACTCGCGCTGCATGAGGGTGCCGGCGCCGCGTGCGGCGGCGACGGCGGTCCGAAGAGCGGAGTCAATCTGCTGGGTTTTCAAAGGGGCAGGCATGGGGGTCTCGTCGCGGTCAGGGAATCACCTCGGCTCGGCCGGAGATGCGCTGCTCGACTCCCGCCAACTTGTCCGCCAGGAGGTGGTGGTCCGTGGCCTCGATGGCTGCGAGCAGGTCGTCCGCCTCATGCAGACGCGATACCACCACGTAGGAGGCACCGGCCTCCTTGAGTTTCGCCACGTCGCCCAGGAGTTCGCTGTGGGCAATGATCTTGGCCTGCGGGTTAAGGCTTCGAACGAGGTTGACCAGCCTCAGATTGTTGGTGCCCTGAAGCACGAGGTTGGGAAGCGAACAGACGACGATCGAAGCTTCGCCGACGCCGGCGTGGTTCAGCGTCTCCCGCTGGGAGATGTCCCCCCAGATGGCACGTATGCCGCGCCCGACCAATCGCTGGTGAACCTCGGGGTTGAAGTCGATCACCGCCACGCGGTGACGCCAGTCCGGTTTGCGCAGCAGGATCTCCTCGAGCAGGGAACTCGCGGTCCACGAAAACCCGAGGAGAAACACGTCCGGCTTCCGACCATCGGCTTCGATGTCCGGACCCTGCGACGCCCGATCTCGCAGTCCGACTCGTTTCAGAGCGGGTTCGGCCCAGCGGAAGAGGCCATCCGCACCGGAGATGGCGTAGCTACCCACCACAGCCAGGATGAAGAAGGCGTAAACCACGGGCGGAAACACGGTGGGCGGTAGATGCCCCGCTTGTTCCCCCATGCGCACCAGCACGAGCGAGAACTCACTCAGCGGCAGCAGATAAATCGCGGTCAGGAACGACATCCGGTTCCCCAAACCCAGGAAGCGAAGCGGAAAGAAGACCGTCAGGCCGCGGCTCGCCAGGACGAAAAGGACGAGCGCCACACCCGCCACCAACGGACCGGCTTCAGGCGCCGGCACCCGTAGACCAAGCCCGACGAAGAAGAGTGTGATGAAGAAATCACGGAGTCCGGTGATCTTGGCGATGACGTCCAGATGGTAGGGAAAGGTGGACAGCGAGACGCCGGCGACCAGCGCGCCCATCTCCGGTGAGAGCCCCAGCTTGGAGGCGGCCCCCGCCACGACGAAACACCAGGCCATGGCCCCGACCACCACCAGCTCCGGCAGGGTCGCCACCCGCCGGAAGAGCGGGGGGAGGAGGTACCGGCTCGCTCCCAAGGCGGCGCCAATGAGGGCGGCGATCTTGGCGAAGGTCAGCCCGATCACCCCTGCCGAAGGATGCGCGAGGGCAGGCTGCAACCCGAGAAAACTGATCACCGCCACGTCCTGGATGACCGAGATGCCGATGGTCAGCCGGCCAGCCAGCGTGTCCAGCTGCCGCTTGTCGGCCAGCAGCTTCACGGCGATCACGGTGCTGCTCACGAAGGCCGCCATGGCCAGGTAGAGGTAGGTGAACTGTCCGCCGAAGATCTCAGGCCGGAGGCCCGAGAGCAGTCCGAACGCGAGCGCCGCGGTGCCGATAATCTGGGCCAGCGCGGTCACCATGATAGCGCGCCCCGAACCGATGATGCGCTTGAGATCGATCTCCAGGCCGATCACGAACAGCAACAGGATCAGCCCGAGGCTCGCGATGGAATCGATCGATTCCTCGCTGGTGACCACTTTGAAGGTGTTCGGCCCGATCACATATCCTGCCACCAGATAGGCGAGAAGGACCGGCTGCCGGAGGACCTGGGCCACCACTCCGAAAAGCCACGCGGCCACCACGCAGATCGCAATATCTGTGAGCGGACTGTGGTGCACGCGCGCGGAGCGTACTCAGCCGATCGACAGCCGCCAAAGGCAAAGTCTCGTTCTCGTTCCGCCAGCCCGAGGAGGGATCGACGGATCCCCCAGCCCCGGCGTCACTTCGGTCGTGCACCCCGCCCCTCCCGCAAGCCAGGCTCCCCGCCCATGAGCAGCTTTCTCACCGCACGCCAGGTCCGCGAGCTGCGCGAAGGCAACGCGGCCCTCGTCGTCCTCGACGTCCGCCGCCCCGAGGCCTACGACGCTGCGCACCTCGCCGGCGCCCTGAACACCTGTGTCTTCGAGATCGCCTTCGTCGAGGAGGTCCGACGCCGCGTACCCGACCTGGAAACCCCGATCATCGTGTACGGACTCGGCCCCACGAGCTTCGAATCCACCGACGCCGCGCGCCGCCTGATCGAGGCCGGCTATCGTAGGATCCACAACTTTCCGGGCGGCTTGGTGGAGTGGAAGACGGATGGTTTGCCCACCCTCGGATCCGGCGCGCTCCTCGACCCACCCCCGCTGCAGGGAGTCCTGCCCCTCGACCTCACCGAAAGCCGCGTCGAATGGACCGGACGCAATCTGCTCAACAAACACCGGGGGCAACTCCGTGTCACCGCGGGATCCCTGGAGTTTCGTGACGGTTGGCTCGTCGGCGGCGAGGTGGCCCTCGACCTGCGCAGCGTCTCCTGCACCGATCTCACCGACCCAGCCCTGAATCGCCTGCTCCTTGAGCACCTGCGCAGCGCGGATTTTCTCGATGCGGAACGACATCCGGAGGCCAAGCTCGTGATCCGGCGGACGGCGCCCGTGGCGAACGGGCGTCCCGGAGCTCCGAATCTGCAGATGATCGCCGATCTGACCTTTCGCGGCATCACCCGCGAGATTACCGCGCTCGCGGTGGCCGGACGCACCCCGGAGGGCAGGGTGGGTGCGCAGTCCCTGGTCGTCCTCGACCGCACCGACTGGGGGTCCGCGTACGGCTCCGGCCGATTCTTCCAGGACCTCGGCCAGCATTTGGTCAACGACCACGTGGAGTTGGAAGTCCGTCTGGTCACCGGACCGTGACCGGCGCGCCTCGCGTTTCGCCCCGTCGGGACCAGGGATAGTCCGGGTTTTGCCTTGGCTGAGGGCGCAACCCGGTTACTTTCACGGCCTCCCGACCCGTCGCGGGTTTGGGGAACCCGGCGCACCAGGCGTCGGCCGGCAGCATCAGGCAATGGACACCGCTCACATACGTAATTTTTCGATCATCGCGCACATCGACCACGGCAAGACGACCTTGTCCGATCGCCTTTTGCAGCGCACCGGCACCGTTGCGTTGCGCGAAATGCACGACCAGATGTTGGATGCGATGGATCTTGAGCGGGAACGTGGCATCACCATCAAAGCGCACCCGGTGACCATGTACTACCGCGCCAAGGATGGGGAGGAGTACGAGCTCAACCTGATCGACACCCCGGGCCACGTGGACTTTGCCTACGAGGTCTCTCGCAGCCTCAGCGCCTGCGAAGGGGCGCTGCTCATCGTGGACGCCGCGCAGGGGGTCGAGGCCCAGACCGTCGCCAACGTGCACCTGGCGATGAAGCAAAACCTCACGATCATCCCGGTCATCAACAAGATCGACCTGCCCCACGCCAACGTCGAGCAGGCCCGCCAGCAACTCGAGGACATCCTCGCCATCCCCGCCGACACCGCGGTGCTGGCCAGCGCCAAACAGGGCATTGGCATCGACGAAATCCTCGAGGCCATCATCGCGCGCATTCCGCCGCCCAAACCCACCGGGGCGCCGTCGTTGCAGACTCTCGTCTTCGACAGCTTCTTCGACACCTACAAGGGCGTGGTCACCCACGTGCGCGTCTTCAACGGCGAACTGCGACCCGGCCAGCAACTCAAGCTGCTGCACTCGGGACGCACCGTGGAGATCAAGGAAGTGGGCAGCTTCAATCCGAAGCCCTACGTGCGGGATTGCCTCACCGTGGGCGAGACCGGGTACATGACCGCCAACATCAAGAGTCCCAAGGACGTCAAGATTGGCGACACGCTCACCGATGCCCGGCATCCCTCGCCCGTGCTTCCTGGTTTCCAGGAGGTGCATCCGATGGTGTTCAGCGGGATCTATCCCATCAACCCCGGCGACTTCGAGAACCTCAAGACCAGTCTCGAGAAGCTCCAACTCAACGACTCCGCCTTCGTCTTCCAGACGGAATCGTCGGTCGCGCTCGGCTTCGGCTTTCGCTGCGGTTTCCTCGGACTCCTGCACATGGAGATTGTGCAGGAACGGCTGCGTCGCGAGTACGAGATGGATATCATCGCCACCTATCCGTCGGTGGTCTATCGCGTGCTCATGACCGACGGCCAGGTGAAGGACATCGACAACCCCGCGTTCCTGCCCGCCGTCACTTATATCGAAGCCATCGAAGAGCCGATGGTGAAGTCCTTCGTGATCACGCCCAACGAGTACATCGGCGATATCATGAACCTGATCTCCGAAAAGCGCGGGGCCATCGACCACACTGAGACGCTCGACCAACGTCGCGTCATGATGACGTCGCGCATCCCGCTCAACGAGATCCTCATCGACTTCCACGACCGCATCAAATCCATCACCCGCGGCTACGGCTCGATGGACTACGAGACCTGCGGGTACGAGGTCTCCGACATGGTGAAGCTCGACACGCTGGTGAACGGTGATTCGGTCGATGCCTTCTCCTGCATCGTGCATCGCTCCAAGGCGGAGGGCAGGGGACGCGCCCTCGCCGCCAAGTTGAAGGAGGTCATCCCGAAACAGCAGTACGCGGTGGCCATCCAGGCCGCCATCGGCGGGAAGATCATCGCGCGCGAAACCATCAGCGCTCTGCGCAAGGACGTGACCGCGAAATGCTACGGCGGTGACATTTCACGCAAGCGCAAGCTGCTCGAGAAACAGCGCGAAGGTAAGAAGCGCATGAAGTCCATCGGGACGGTGAACATCCCGCAGGAAGCCTTCATCGAGGTGCTCAAGGCCTGACGTTCTCCTCATCCCGCCGTTTCGCTGTTTGCCTAGCATGAGCCTGGCCTCCCCGGACATCACCGACGCGCTGCTGCCGCTTCCCACGGGCGGCCTGCGTTTCTGCCTGCGCCATCCGCGCATGCTCGCCCAATGGTTCCTCTCCCGGCGCTTCCGGCACGCGGTGGAGGTGCGCAAGCACGTCTGGAAGATCCGCAACTTCCAGTTCGACGAACTCTCCCCGGCGGCCCGCTCCGGTATCGACGCCGGGATCCACGCGTTCGACGCCATCCTGCGCTCCGGACCCTCCAAGGAACGCATCAACGGCGGGCTCTCGGCTCTCGACCTCTGCGCCCAAAAATGGCTGCGGCCCTACGCCAACGCCGCGATCCGCGAGAACGTCGAGGTCTTCCTCGTGGCCATCGGGGTCGCGATGGCGATTCGGACGTTCATTCTGCAGCCGTTCAAGATCCCGACCGGGTCCATGCAGCCCACGCTTTACGGCGTGCACTTCGAGGATCTGCGCGGTCAACCGGACAGCCAGGTGCCGGGGATGGCGGGCCGCATCGCCGCGGCGCTGTTTCGGGGTGACTACTATCATGAGTTGGTGGCGGCGGAGGATGGCGAGGTCGCGGGGATCGAGCCCCGAGGTTCACTCGGCCTGATCTCCTACCAGGATATCGCCCTGCGTTATGCCTCTGGACGCGGCGCGATCACCAAACACCGCGTCTGGTTCTCGCCGGTGGATGGGCACGGAAATGATTTGCGCGGGTTGCAGGGCGTCGTGAACTGGGGGCATCAGTCGGCCTTCCGCCCCTTGCTCCCCGGTCAACGGTTCAAGAAGGGCGAAGTCCTGCTGCGACTCAAGGATTCGGCCGGGGATCACCTGTTCGTCGATCGCGTGACCTACAATTTCCGGCCACCCAAGCGTGGGGAAATCGTGGTGTTCGAAACGCGAGGCATCCGGCTGCTGCCGCAGGACCAGTTCTACATCAAGCGCCTCGTCGGGTTGGGAGGCGAGACGCTCCGACTGGGTGACGACCGGCACCTGGTCATCAACGGCCAACGTCTCGAAAAGGACGCCAACCATTTTGAGCGGGTCTACGGCGCCATGAAAGAGACGCCCCTGGACAGCCAATACTCCGGGCACGTGAACGGCACCATTGCCAGTGCGGTCGGAAGGCCGGGTCTGGCGGAGTATTTTCCCACGGACCGCGCCGAGGTGAAGATCCCCCAAGGCCGTTACATGGTGATGGGCGACAACACGCTGAACTCGTTTGATTCGCGTGGCTGGGGCGACTTCGCGCAGACCAACGTCGTCGGGAAATACTGCTTCGTGTGGTGGCCGTTCACCGGCCGATGGGGCACGCAGCCGAACTGAGCTGACGGCGCGCGCAAAGGCAGACGGCCGGGTGAGACGTCTGGAGCGGATCGGATGGGGGTTTAGGGCTGGGCTGGGCTGGGAACGAGGGCGCGCTCAGGCCGGACGCCGCCGGCTTGGATTTCAACAGGATACGCAAGAGACAGGCCGTTCTCGGTCTATATTATTGCGCACAATAATGGTTAAGTTTCTTTTCTGGGCGGGGTCGCGGAGGCGGTTTCGGACCTGTGCCCACCCAGCCCGACCCGGCCCTGGGCTCAGGCCGAGCTGAGGCCAGCCCCCAGGCCATCGCGCCGTGGTCATCCTTCATGCATGCAGCGCACGACCGTCCACCGCCAGCGCCGCTTCCTTCAACGCCTCGGACAGCGTCGGATGTGCGTGG
>JADLFD010000330.1 GCA_020845805.1 Verrucomicrobiales bacterium
GCATTCCCCAGGGCGCTGGGCGGTGTGGTGGGCCACGGCGCTAGGCCTGCTCTGGCCGGTGTCGGGTGCGGTCGAGTGGGGGACCTTCGTCGAACCGGGCGCGCCGGCGTTTTCCACGGTGCTCGACGCCCCGAATCTTCCCGGGGCCGCGGGAGCGACCCGCAACCTCACTCCCCGAGGCCTGGTGATTCGCGTGACGGACCGCACATGGGCCTGTTTCGACGTGGATCTGCTGCGCTGGTCCGCGATCTGGGAGGGCGATGGCGTGACGCCGGTGTCGATGTCGCAAGGCTCTTACGCCAGCGACCGCGCGGGTCAGAAGGCCCCCGAGGGTCAGCGTGTGCTGCCGGAACCCGCGGGACGGGTCCGCTGGGTCACCGGGACGGCTCCCGGTTGGGCGCGTGGTGTGTTGCCGGCGTGGACCGACCCGCGACCGCGCGCGCCGGACCCGACGGAGGTGGGGCTGGGTCCGCTGCCGGTGGAGCGCGGTCGATTTCGCGCCTGGGGCGTCGATGGCTCGGGCCCCTGGGTGGAATACGACGCCGAAGGCGCGCGCGTCCGGGAGCGCTGGGGCGTGGCGGCCAGTTCGGGAGATCGCCGTGTCCTCGAACGTCGGGTGCGATGCGCCCCTTGCGCCGTGGATCGTTGGATGGCGGTGGGACAAGCGATGGCGGCGGGGGAAGAGGCCTGGGTGGTTTCGAACGCGGGCGACGGTGGCTTCGCGGGCACCCGGCGGCGCGTGGAGGGGGTGGACGCGATCCTGGTTCCGGCGAGTTCGGAGCCGCGAGAGTTTGCCATTCGTTATGGAGCCGGGAGTGACCGGGGGTTGGGGGGGCTTTTGGTGGCGGATTCGGGGCCGGGGGCGCCGGGGGTGCGCTGGGGGCAATCGGTGGAGACCATGGTGAACCGTGGTCAGGAGGGCTCGGGCGCGGTGGTCTTGGATCTCGTGGGATTGCCGCGGGACAATCCCTGGCGCCGCAACGTGAGGTTGGCGGACGTGGCGTTCTTTGAGGACGGCAGGGCGGTGGGGGTGACGTTCGACGGCGACGTGTGGTGGATCGACGGATTGGGGGAGGATGCGGGGAGCGTGGTATGGCGGCGGTTCGCGTCGGGCCTGCACGAGCCGATGAGCCTCGCCGTACGATCCAACGCGGTGGTGGTCTTCGATCGAAACGGGCTCTGGCGTTTGCGCGACACCGATGGGAATGGCGAGTGCGACGTGCACGAGATGGTGAGTTCTGCATTCGCGCAGACCGCCGAGACGCGTGAGTACGCGAACTCGATGAAACTTGCCCCGGACGGTTCCTATGTGATCGCGAAAGGGGGACAGCAGGGGACCACGACGGGACGGCACAACGGGACCGTGCTCCGCGTCCGGGAGGGAAAGGCGGAGGCAGAGGTCTTGGCGTACGGATTGCGGCAGCCCTTTCTGGGGGTGCATCCCCGGACCGGACTGATTACGGCCAGCGATCAGCAGGGTCACTACGTGCCTACCACGCCGTTGCATTTGATTGGAGGCGGACAGTTCTACGGATTCCTCAGTCTGCTGTTGCCCAAGGAACGCTATCCGGCGCCCATCGCCGAGCCTTTGACCTGGATCCCGCACGCGGTGAATGCCTCCGCGGTTTCTCAGGTCTGGCTGGTGGATTCCCGGATGGGCCCATTGGACGGAGCGATGATCCACCTCGGGTATTACCGACCTGAGTTGTTCCTCGTGCGTGTTCAGGAGCGTGCTGCGCGGCCTCAGGCTGCGGTCATGAGTCTGACGAGGGAGTTGCCGTTTCCGCCGCTGAACGGTGCGGTCAATCCGCGGGATGGCCTGCTCTACGTGGCGGGTTTTCAGATCTGGGGGACGGAAGCGCAGGAGATCAGCGGCCTGGCGCGCGTGCGTCCGGTAGGGGGCCGGCCGTTCCTGCTGCCCCGCGAGGTGGCGGCCTTGAAGGAAGGCGTGTTGTTGCGGTTCGACGTGCCCCTCGACCCCACGACGGCGACCAACGCCGCGAACTATCTGGCCGAGCGTTGGAACTATGTGCGAAGCGCGGAGTACGGTTCGGCGCACTACCGGTTGGATGGGACCAAGGGTCAGGAAGTGATGCCGGCGAGCAGCGCCTATCTATCCCGCGACCGGCGCTCGGTGCTGGTCGGCATCCCGGATTTGCGACCCGTGATGCAGATGCGGTTGGCGTGGTCGATCCGGGACGCGAGCGGCCGGGCGATGTCGGAGAGCGCGTGTTTGACGCCGCACGTCCTGACCGAGTTCGAGGCGGAGCGGGAGGGGTTTGATCCGGTGTCGGTGGATCTGACCCCGCGCGCGTTCGCGGATGTCGCGTTGACGCCGGTGACTCCCGCGGAAGGGCGACGGTTGGCTGAGTTGATGGGCTGTGTGGCCTGCCACTCGAACGACGGCACCACGGTGGGGAAGGTGGGGCCGAGTTGGAAGGGGCTCTTCGGAGCGTCTCGTCGATTTGTCGACGGTTCGGAAGCCGTCGCGGACGAGTCGTATCTCCGGCAGTCCATCGAGGAACCGTCGGCACGCGTGCTGCAAGGATTCGAGGCGCGCGACACCGGCATGCCGAGCTATGCTGGCATCCTGTCGCCGGATCAGGTGTCCGCACTCATCGCGTATCTCCAGACCCTTCGTTAGTCCGTCCATGCCCGGGTGAGTTCCGGGTGCGAGGGGTGGGGCTCGGGTGCGGTTGGCCCTCGGCAAGCGGGTGCGGGATGGCTACTGTCCGATCCGTGACCGGGATTGAACGAAGGGGGTCGAGGAGGCAGGCCGCATGGGTGTGGCTGAGAGCCCTTCTCCGGCTCTTGGTGACGGGGCTGTGGTTCTTCGGCGGGGTGAGCGCGCGCGCGGTGGAGTTGACCGAGGGACCGCGAGCCAGCGTGACGGGTTCGAGGGAAGTCTCCCTGGAATGGAGCACGGATGTCTCGTGTGGCTCGCGCGTGCAGTACGGCACCAGCCCCCGGATGCTGACCAAGCGTGCGGAAGGCGCGGTGGGAACCCATCACGTGGTGGTGCTCACCGATCTGGTGCCGGGCACGGTGTACCACTATTCGGTCGGGACGGCGCGTTATCCGCTGACGACCAATACTTTCATCCTGCCGGCGCTGGGAGCGACGCCGGCTCCGGACTCCCCGACCGCGCCGTCGGGAGTGCGACCTCCGGCGCTGACGAACTCCGTTCCTGCCGCACCGGTGGAAGCCTCCCGTCCGCCGCCGGCCCGGGTGACCTGGGGGAACCTGGGATCGCTTCAGGACCACTTTGACCGCCACGGCGCAGATTTTTCGGCACGTGACCCGGAGCACTATGCCGGGTTGGCCTGGGAGTTCCGGGAGCGTGCGATCCGGGAGAACTGGTCTGCCAAGCGCGATGAGGACGGCGTGGTGCGAATCTATGATCCGCGCACCGGTGGGTTTGCGGCCTACAATCGCAACGGGACAACGAAGACCTATTTCAAACCGCGCAGCCGTTCCTATTTCGAACGTCAGCCGGGGGACCGATTTGATTTGAAGACATGGAAACCGTGAAACGACACCCTTGTCCCGTGTGCGGCTATCCGGGGTTGTCCGAGCCCCCGCGGACGCGAAGCGGTGGGGGCTCGTACGAGATCTGTCCGTCCTGCGGATTCCAGTTCGGCGTCAGCGACGACGACGCCGGGGAGACCTACTCGGTGTGGCGCGAACGCTGGCGCGCCGCGGGTATGAAGTGGTCCAGCCGCGGCCTGCGTCCGCCCAAGGACTGGGACCCGGCAACCCATGTGTCGCGCGTGGAGTCGGAGGCGCTGGGTGCCGCGCCGAAGCGACCGAAGCGCAACCGCGGCGCGTGATGGATTTTCCATGGAACTGCGTGAACTCGCGGAGCGCATCCTGTTTGGGAACACCCTGGAAGCGAAGCTGGCCGGGGAGCGGGAGGTGACGGACGAATGCCCCGGGGTGGCGATTCGCTCGCCGACGATGCCGGGGCGACCGCGGGAGTTGGTGTTCAAGGAAGGACGCGTGGGATCGCCCGAAGCCCCGCCCACGCGGGTGGTGCAAGGGGATCGCGAGCGGGGCCGGTTGCTTCATTTCTTCGCCAACCACGAGTTGCTGGCGACCGAGTTGATGGCGCTGGTGCTGCTTCGATTTCCGGACGCGCCGGCCTCGTTTCGCCGTGGCGTGCACCAGACCCTGCGGGACGAGCAGGCGCATACCCGCCTCTATCTGGACCGCATGCGCGACTGCGGAGTGAGTTTCGGTGAGTATCCCGTCAGCGGGTACTTCTGGCGTGCGGTTGCGCCGATGCAGAGCCCCCTCGACTACGTGGCGGGCTTAAGCCTGACGTTCGAGCAGGCGAATCTGGATTTCTGCCGGCATTTCGCGAAGGGATTCTCCGAGGTGGGGGACGCCGAGACCTCGCGATTGCTGGATGGCATTTATCGCGACGAGATCGCGCACGTGGCGTACGGGCTGAAATGGTTTCGGCGCTGGAAAGAGCCGGGGATGCGCGATTGGGAGGCGTTTTGTCAGCATCTGCGGTTCCCCCTGACCCCGCAGCGCGCGAAGGGGATGGGGTGGAACGCCGAGGGACGACGCGCCGCCGGGTTGGATGCGCAGTTCATCGAGGAACTGCGAGTGTACGCCGCGTCGCGGGGGAGGACGCCCGTGGTGTATTGGTTCAACCCGTTTGCCGAGGGATACTGGTCACGCGGCCGCGGGTTCACCCCGGTTCGTGCGCAGGCGCAACTGGCGCGGGATCTGGCGAACCTGCCGCAGTACCTGGCGCGACGTGACGATCTGGTTCTCGTGCCCGAACGTCCCGCCTCCTCCTTTCTCGCTGGAATCCAGGATGCCGGTTTCGCCCTGCCGGAATTCATCGCCACCGGCGAGCCAGCGTTGAGCGACCTCGGGGGCGTGGTGGCGTTGGCGTTGCGCGATCGCAAACTTGGCGGCTTGCGCCCTTGGGCGTGGGGGCCGGAGGCCGTGGAGGCGCTGGGGCCGTTGGTGTCCCAGGTCACCGGGGAGCACCGGAGCCTGGAGCAGCGCGTTCCTCCGGGGCGGGCACGGTTGTACTCCAAGGCCTGGAGCGCCGCCTTTCTCGCGCGGTTGCTGCGCGACGGCGTCGGTCGCGACCTCCCCGGCGTGCCGGCTGACGAGGACTGGCTGTGCCGACCTGAGGAAGTCGGGGTGGAAGCGCATTCGCTTCCGGACGCGCTCGAGGTGGTGTCCGCGATTCGCGCGCGCGGCCACCATCGGGTCGTGGTGAAACAGTCCCTGGGCCTGGCCGGCGGCAACGCGGTACGGCTCTGGGAACCCGAGATCACCCCTACTCAGAGGCTCTGGCTGGAGCGGGCCGTGGCGGGGGGGCGATCGGTGGTGGTGGAGCCGTGGCTCGAGCGCGGACTGGAGATCTCTGTGCATTTCGAGATGGCCGGGACGCGGCTGCGCCTGGTGGGCTATAGCGGACTGACGACCGATGCGCGCGGGGGGTACCTGGGCAATACGTTCGCGCCGGGGTGGGATCGGCGCA
>JADLFD010000331.1 GCA_020845805.1 Verrucomicrobiales bacterium
AGCCGGAGGCAGGATGACGAACGGCGGGACGTTGCTGGCAAAGGTCCGGGAGATCACCAGCCGGTAAGGCGTGGAATCGTTCGGGTAATGGAGGATCTCGACGTAGTAAGTGCCGGGGGCGAGTTCGAGTTCGATGCTCGCGCTCACGCCGGAGTACCCCGTGTCGTCCACCAGGGGTTCGAGGATGGCGTCCTGGTTGACGTCGGTGGAGAGACGGAGTCTCGCGTAGCCGGTCAGGTTTTCGCGCGGCAGGAGCAGGGTAACCTTGCGGCGGGGGCCGGTGACTTCGAAGCGATACACGTCGACCGGATCCGAAGGACCGACGAAATCGTCGATCTGGCGTGGGGACAGAATGTGTCCGAGCGCGGCGGGTGTGGTGGCCTGGTTGTCGCGGTTCCCGGCGGAGAAAGGTTTCGCCGTCTGGGACAGGGTCAGGGTGTAGTTCGGACCGTATCCGCGAAGCGCGGCGACGCGCACGTAGTAGGTCCCGGGGTCGAGCCAGGCCAGGACGCGGGCATCGACGCCCGAGTAGCCTGTGGATTCCTCCAGGACCTCGGTGTCTTCCACCACGCCATTCTGATTGTCATCACGGAGGAGGCTTAGTTCGGCGTATCCGGTGAGGGAAGCGCGGGGCAGGATGACCTGCACTTCCGCGACGGAACCCACGACCTCGAACCGGTAGAAGTCCGCGGGGTCAGCGGCCCCGACGTAATCCGAGACCGGGCGGGCGTGAGCGAGCAGTGGGCGTTGGTAGGCGAGCGCGAGGGAGTCGTCGAGCGCGCCGCCGGAGGCTTCCTTGGCCGTCTGCGAGAGCGTGAGTTCGTAGGCGGTGTGATAGCCCGTGTTATGGGCGACGCGCACGAAGTACTGACCGGGGTTGAGCCAGGCCTCGACTGCGGCGGTGGCGCCGCTGTAACCGGTCGCGGCATCGAGAACTTCGTCCTCCTCCGGCACCAGATTGCCGTTGTCGTCACGAATGAGTTGGAGTCGGAGGTAACCGGTGAGGGAGGTCTGGGGAATCACCACGCGTACCTGGTGCACCTGGCCAGTGACGGTGAACGAGTAGAGATCGGCGGGATCGGCAGGGCCGACGTAGTCGCGGATCAACGTATTCGGTGCAAGGGGAGGGCGTTGCAGGGCAAGCGCGAGGGAGTCATCTCCGGCGCCGGCGGACTCGGCGTGGGCGGACTGCGACAGCGTCAGGCGGTAGGCGCTTTCGTAGCCACGAGAAGCGCGGACGCGGGCGAAGTAAGTGCCTGGGTTGAGCCACACTTGGAGTCGGGCGTCGCCGCCCGAGTACCCGCGATCGTCCGCCAGGATCTCATCGTCTTCGATCAGGGCATTGCCGTTGCGATCTTCGGCGAGGATGAGTTCCACGTAACCCTCCAGGCTGGTCCGGGGGATGAGGAGATCCACTGCGCGCACGGAGCGGTCGATGTCGAAGCGGTACACGTCGTCGGGGTCTTCGGTCTGCACCGAACCAGTGACGACCCGTGAGTTTTCGAGCGCACCGAGTTCGTAGGGGTCGGCAGGAGTATTGCCCGATTGCGCCACCAGGTTAAGGGGCAGGTGCAGTCCGAGGGCCAAGGCGAGGGCTGAGAGCAGGGTTCGAGGACGGACGAGACTGAGGAGGTTTGGGGTCATGCGAGCGGCGGCGTGCGGTTGGCCTGGCGGCCAACGGTTGGTTCGAAGTCGCGGTCCGCCTGAGGGCGGACCGAGTGTGAGGTGAGGGCTAGGCCCAGGGCACCCCGGGGGCGCCCGACGCGTCTTGCAACGGTGTCGGCGGAATCCGCCGTCACCGAGGGGGTGGCGTGGGCACGTCGAGATGTCCTGGGCCGTAGGCCGCTCACACCACCGCCTACGGAGCGCCGCGGAAGATCTTACCCCAAAAAAAGAACCGACCCCTTTTGGGGGTCGGTTTGAGTGTTGAGCGAACCAGGAAGGCCGTGAAGACCTACTCCGACCACGCCTCCAGCGTCACCGCCCGGTTGAGCGGGAAGGTCGCGTTGACCGTGACGTCGAGGTCCGTGCCCGTGATCGGAACGCGGAAGAAGGAGGCCGGACCGCTGTCCGGGATGATCGCGAGGGCGAGGGTGGCGCGGTCGAGGTTGCGGGCGTGGACGAGGACCGGTTGGGTCGCGGCGAGGGCGCTGGGCAACGTCACGTCCACCCGGGTGCCCCCGGCAATGGGCGTGGGGCCGACGCGCGTGATATCGAGACTGGGTGTCACGGTGGGCGGCGGGAACACTGCCATCAGGTTGCCCACACTGGTGGTGGGTGCCGGTGGAAGGAGGTTGGCTCGGAGTCCGCTGAGATCCGTGGCATCGAGTCGGACCTGACCTCCGGAGAGGAGGCTCCCCAGATCCGAAACATCCAGGCTGCGGACATTGGAAGCCTGGTTGTCGATGCGGGGTGCAACGAGGCGGATGGCACCGCCTGATCCGGACCCTGGACCGGCGCCAGCGGCGAAGCCGTTCCCCCCGATTGACTGGATGCGACCGGACCCGACGAAGACGATCTGCTGACTCGAAGCGACGAGAATGGCGCCGCCTCCGCCTCCGCCTCCCCGGTCGGGACCGCCTCCCCCGCCGGAACCTCCGAGGAGCGGCATCAGGACTTCGCTGCCATAGAC
>JADLFD010000332.1 GCA_020845805.1 Verrucomicrobiales bacterium
GCCGAGATGCTCCGACTCCAGGTGCACGCGTGCACGCTTCGACAGGATGGCCACCCGATGGATGAGATCCGATATCGCGCGGGTGGCATCGAGTGCCGGCGGACCTTCCATCCCGGGTTCGGACTCCTCACCGTCTGAAGCCTGAGTTGAGCTATCCGCCGCTTTATTTTTCTCCACCGTCAACCACGCCTCCTCCAGACAGGCCAAGGCACGCTGCGCATCGCCTGAGCGCCACCGAAGATCCGCCTCGGCGAGCAGTGCGTTCACCCCCATCGCAGGCGGTAAGTCCCCACGACGGGCGATCTCATTCGCCTCGATCGAACACCGCAACGCTTCCTCGGTCCGCCCCAGGAAACTCAACAGCTCCACGGTCGCCTGAAGCTCATGGCAGACCAGCCATTCATTTCCTTGGGCACGAGCCTGGGCGGTCCGACGCTGGAGCGCGTCCAAAGCCCGCGTCCAATCGAGCGCATCAAACAGGAGATCGATCTGTTCCGACGAGGGAGCCGACGACGCACTCGCAGGCGCCTCCGCCGTATGCTGGTCAACCCATCCCATGAATTGTCGGAACTCCGCCTTCAGCACCGACTCTAGAGACCCGCCCTCGGGCACACCGAGCGGGCCTAATGGCTGGGCTTCGTCTCCTGGTTTGGGTTCTTGGCCGTCAGATGCGGGAGGCACGCTCATGTGGACCCTCTCTTCTATTCCGGAAAACAAGGTAGCCGTCCCAAGTCATCTGGGGCTACGGCATTTTCGCGGGCCAACTCTCGAGGGGCTCCGTGCAGGCGCTGCACCGATACTTTTCGGGGGAGAGTTTGGACAGGATGCACAGAAGGGACAGGATGGGTTCGAGGGTGGCGCGGTCGCTGAGGGCGTCCTCCAACACCTCCGCGACGTGCGCATCCCGGGCATACCAGCCGTGATAGAGCTTGGCGTTCGGACCAAGCCCGCCCACAAGGAGACGAGAACGCCATGCACGCCAGCATCTTCAACGACGTGATCGGTCCCGTGATGCGCGGGCCTTCCAGCTCTCATTGCGCGGCCGCGCTCCGGATTGGTCGCCTCGCCCGCGACCTCATGGACGGTGCCCTGGAAGAGGTCCTGGTGGAGTTCGACCGCCACGGCTCGCTCCCCACCACGCACGACACCCAGGGTTCGGATATGGGCCTCGCCGGCGGGCTCCTGGGCTGGGAAGCCGACGACGAACGCCTGCCCGACTCCATGCAGCACCTGCGGGACGCCGGGGTTTCGATCCGCTTCACGATCGTGGATGCGGGAGATCCACATCCCAATACCTACCGGCTCACGCTGCGCCGCGGAGCGGAAACCCGCCACCTGCGCGCCATCTCGACCGGCGGCGGCATGATCCAGGTGCTGAACGTCGATGCCTTCGCCGTTCCCATGGCCGGGGACTGCTACGAGACACTGTTGTGGACCCACCAGCACGATCCGGAGTTGAAGCGCCACCTGATGGCCTTCATTCCCGGCGCCACGCTCCGGGAGCATGCGGCGAAGGGGGCGCACCTCATGGAACTGCAGACCGACCACCCGGTCCCCGACACGATCCTCGGTCCGCTGGCGGATCGCTTCCAGATTCACACCCTCAAACACCTCCGCCCGGTGTTGCCCGTGCTTTCGCGCCCCGGCGCGTCGGCCCCCTTCACCACCTGTGCCGCCCTGCTCGAATACGACGCCGGGCGCAACACGCCCCTGTGGCGCCTCGCCGCCGAGTATGAAATGGCCCGCGGCGGCCTCACCGAGGCGGAGGTTCTCGCCCGGATGGTGGATCTCGTCCGCCTGCTGCGCCGGTCCATCGCTCAAGGAATCGCGGGCACGCAGTACGACGATCGGGTCCTGGGACATCAGTCGGGACGGTTCCAGGAGCTGATGCAAGGTGGCCGGCTTTTGGACGGTGGGGCGCTGAATCGTGTGATCCTTTACGTCACGGCGATCATGGAGGTGAAGAGCGCCATGGGGGTCATCATTGCCGCACCGACTGCGGGTGCTTGCGCCGCGCTGCCCGCCGCGGTCATCGCGCTCGCGGAAGCCAGGGGACTCGGGGAGTTGGAGATGGCCAAGGCCATGCTGGCCGCCGGGGTCATCGGCATCTTCATCACCACTCACTGGAGTTTCGCGGCCGAAGAAGGCGGTTGCCAGGCGGAGGGCGGGTCCGCGGCGTGCATGGCGGCCGCGGCGCTCACCGACATGGCAGGAGGCACGTTGGCCCAATCCGTGGCCGCTGCTTCCATGGCTCTTCAGAGCATGCTGGGTCTCATCTGCGATCCGATCGCCAATCGCGTCGAAGCCCCCTGCCTGGGGAAGAATGTCATGGCCGCCAGCAACGCACTCGCCTGTGCCAACATGGCGTTGTCCGGCTACGACCCCCTGATCCCGCTGGATGAAGTGATCGAAACCGCCCGGCGGGTCTCGGGTCAGATGCCGCGCGAACTGCGCTGCACTGCGCTCGGGGGGTTGTCGATCACGCCGACCTCCAAGGCCATTGAGGAACGCCTGGCCACCCGGAAGGCGTCCGCGTGCGGTGCGTGTTCCTGCGCGCCGGCCCTCGCCTCCCCATGAAAACCTGACACGAGATCCGGCAAGACGCCCCCGCGATCGTCCTGTGGGCGGTCTTCGCCTTCGGCACCGTCGCTCCCTCCAGTCCCGCCCAGGAGCCCGCGCCTCAGGAGGGACACCGCTCTGAGTCGGCCCGCATCACTTCGCACGCCCAGGGTCTGCACGGCTACATCGGCTTCGGCCATGAGGGTCGGACGATCAGGTCACATCTAAAGTGTGAACCATTTGCATGGGAAGAGTGACTCGCGCGCCGCCTCGGTGAGACCACTCCACCTCTGATCCCCAATTGCCTTCCCAGCCAAGCCACCGGAGAATCCGCGTCACCATTGTTGCCTGGGCGGGGGTCTTGATTAGTCTCGCGGCAATCGTCCTCGCCGGCGCAAGCCCGACTCGCACCCTCCTTGCTTCGCCCATGCAAACTCCCCACCCAAAACTCACCCTCCCGTACTCACGCAGCACGAGTCGTTCGCTGCCGCATTCAGGATTTCTGCTCGCTGGGGCTCTACGTCTCGCCGTGTTGGCTCTGGCCTTTCTCAACCTGCGGAGCCTCGGTCAGTCCTGCCTCGATATTTCGGGCGACTGGAATGTGACGGAGACAGTCACGATCGTGCAAATCGTCGACGGTGACTCGGAGTCCCAGACTCAATCAGGCAGTAGCACGGTGCGGGTGACGCAGAACGGTTGTCAGTTCCAGTTCACCAGCAAGGCAATCAATCCCCTGGACGGCAGTGAGATCAGTCTTCCGCGCCAAGGTGTGATCAAGGGCACGAATGTCACTTTCACGGGCATTGCCGCCCAGCCGGCGCCGGGAGTCAGTTGCCCCGGTAACCAACTCAACGGAACCGGCTACATCCTGGGCAACAGCATCTACTTCTCGACCAAGGCAAACTTCACCTGCTCGGCGGGAGGCGTGCGAGCGACGATCACCATCGATGGCAATGAAACGTTCCGCAGCTCCAGAATTCTGGGCGACACGCTCCGCGGAGAAGTGCGCTCGGGTTCGGCCAGCGGCCGCCCCCTGGCCGGCGTCGCGGTGGCCCTGACCGGAGCCGCCTCCCAAAGCACCACTACCGACGCCACCGGCAGCTACCGTTTCACCGGACTTGTTCCCGGCGACTACCGGGTCTCCCCAGCATCTCCCCTCTGGCAATTCTCCCCCACCAACGCCTCCCTCAAGCTCGCGGGTGATGCCGTGGTACCTCCTTTCATCGGAACTCCCTCGGGGAGCCTGGCGATCTCCCGGATTTGGTCCGCACAACTCGCCCACCCGACCTTCAATCAATTGCCGGCCGAGCCGGACCTCGGGCGCGGTGCGGGGACGTGGGGAAATGCCACTGGGTTGGTGGTCTGCGGGGCGGGTGCGGACGGCCTGGCTCACCTCCAATGCCTCGTCCAGCTCTCCCCTGACGACGCCGCCGCGCGAAGCCGAGCCGTGGTGCGCCTGGTTCGGTCGGACGCCTCGCGCGGGGTCCTCGCTCCGGCCGTATGGGATGGGAACGTGGCGTCGTTCTCATCGTCCGTCCCAGGGGAGGTCTTGTTGTGCGAGGTGGAGGGATGGCTCGACCTCAACGCCAATGCCCAACTCGACACGGACTTGGGTGAAGTGTTGGTTCGCGCTCCCGGCAGCTTCGCCGTCGTCTCGCGGGAGGGATACACCAAGGCGATCCAGCAACTTCGCGCCAAAACCTGGCACGGACTTGCAGGTGCGGCACTGCCGATTGCCTACCGACTCCTGGATTCCTTCCTCGATGGGCATACGCCGGCTCAGGCCGAAGACGCGGGCCTCGTGGTGGTCTCCTCCTGGAACGATCTCGACCACAACATGGGGGTGAATCTCGGACCGGACGGCGTGGCGCGTGTGCACGAATACCGATTCGGACCCGCCTCGGACGTCTCGGAGAAGATCCTGGCCTCCGACCCGATTCGGGAGCTGGTGGCCCAGGCGGTCGCCGTGCGCCAAGCAGAGATCGCCAGCGCCCTGGCGGTCGAGGGTAGCTCGACGTTCACTTTCTCCCTACTGCCGGCCGGAGGCCAAGTGGGATTGGATTTCCCCATCCCGAGCGAACTCTCCCGGCCGGCCTGGGACCTCTACTTCGCGTTCCACGGAGTCAGTCTGCGGGACGCTCGCGTGACGGTGTATCGCGACGAGGTCGGCCGGGTGGACTTCCAGGGCGCGATCAACGACCTGTACGATTTTCGATGGAACGTCGGGGAACTCAGTTCCATCGCGTCACGTGTCCAGGCCGGATTTCCGACACTCGGACTGGCGGGTGGAGTGTACCGCCTCAATATCGAACTCAGCGGCTCTGTGCTGGGAGTGAATCGGGAATCCAAGCCCTGGTTGCGCCTGCTGCCGCCGGGTGCGTCAGACACGATGCTGGTGGCGGAACTCATCGTGCCTCCACGCTCTCACGTCTCCCTGGAGGTCTCGTCCAACCTTGTCGACTGGCGGATGTTGACCTCACTCGTGCCCACTTCGGCGGTCACTCGGGTGCAGCTCCCCATTGCGGCCGGCCTTACCGAGCCGCAGTTCTTCCGCGCCAAGGTGGAGGCTTCCAGTGCCCCTCCGACGATCACGACACATCCGGTTGGCGTCACCGCCACCACGGGCGATCCGGTCGAACTCCACGTGGTCGCCGTGGGAGCCGATCCGTTGAAGTTCCAATGGACCAAGAACGACCAACCGATCCTGGACGGCACCCGGTCGAGCTACCGCATCGCCAGCGTGCAACTCACCGATGATGCGGTGTATCGCGTCATCGTCTCGAACCCGTTTGGTTCCATCACCAGCGAAGCGGCGGCAGTCCACGTCCTCCTCCCCGTCTTTGCCCCGAGCAGCCTTGTGGGAGGGACCCTGAACATGGTGATCACCAACAGCACGGTATCGCCGATCGGCAGCCTGTCCCTTCGTCGCTTCACGTCGGCGACCGCCTTCTCCGGCACCAAGACCGGCGGCAGCGCGTTTTCCGGTACGTACACGTACTCCGGAACCGGAAACACCCGAGCCGTCGAAACCGTCGAGCTGACCGGATCGACACCCGGCGCGTTGCAACGGATTGATCTGACGTTCACCTCCCCGACCGGCGGCTCCTTCGCCCTGAGTCGCCCACCTGCGACCGCGATCACTTCGACGGGAACGTTCGTGTGGGAGATCTCGCCCTTCACCCCTTCCATCAACGCTGATCGATAGCGGGCTCTTAGGGAGAATCCATCGCGCCCGAGGCCGTCGAATGGCGGCGCCCGGGTTGCTGGTAGGCGCGTCCCGATTCGTACAGCGCGAGTCGTCGCCGGTAGCCCGCCCGCGCCGCCTCCGGCGCCTCCTGGTCCGCGAGTGCCGCCCGTTCCTCGCGGATGGCGCGCGGAAAATCACCATGGGCCGCCAACGCTGCCGCCAGGGTGTCGCGGGAGTCCGCGTCGCCGGTGCGCTTCACCACTTCACGCGCATGGGCCACCGCCGTTCGCACGCGTTCCGCAGTGACGTCGGGAAGCGTCGCCAGACTCCACGCCAGCTGGCGACGCGCATCGAGGTGATCCGGAAACGCGGCGAGCGCCAGTTCCAATTGACGAAGCATCGCCTCCACCTCACCGCGGCGCTCGTGCTGCACCGCCAGCAGATAGTGCCAGGCGCCCACGACCTGCTCACGTCCAAGTTCGAGCTCAACTCCGGTCCGTCCGGGTCTGCTTGCTGGCCTGCCTCGGCCTGGATCCGCGCTCCACTCGAAACCAGAGCGCAGGGTTCCCTCGGTCGTTTCCCAATCCACGCGGCGCGCCCCCTTTCCCCAGCGCACCCACACATGACCGCGCTGCCTGTTCCTCGAGGGTGAATAAACCATCTGCAACGCCAGCCCCAGCCGCTCCGCGACCCCGAGATACACCGCCGTCGCCGTATCGCAATCCACGAAACGGAACGGCCCCGGAAATCGCGCTTCTACCAGCGCCGCCCGCCGCCCATTGCGGGACAGCTTCATCACGGCATCCCGTTCGGTAGGACTCAGGGAACGGGGCGTCAGCCCTTCCGACAACAGGTCCACGCGGTCGTCGACCGGATGAAGGAATCCCCGCCGGCCAAGAACGTCATCGATCGATCTCAGCGCCACGATGACCTCCTCCCGACGCCAGACTTCGGTCGAGGGCTCGGCAATGCCGTGCTGAGGGGGCACCCGGCGGTGACGCCGCACCTCGGCAACCGCCTCCTCCAGAGTCTCGCGCAACTCGCGGCGCACGGGTTCCGACGCTGGGACGACTTCGGCCTCCATCTGCAGCAGGCGGAAAGCAATGTTGTCGCTCTCGCGTCCGGACGCCTCCGCTCCTGCGCTCCGCGCCTCCATGGCCATGACCAGGGCCAGAACCAACCCGACCCAGGACCAGGACGCGCGGGCGATTCGTCCGCGCACCCATCCGCTTCGAACGACGACACCCAATGGACGACGCATGGCCGACGCACCATTCCTGTACTGAATCCACACCGCAATCATGGTCTCCATCCGAGTTGAGTGAGACCCAGTTTGGCCTCGACCGCCTGCCACCGAGGCCCGAACTCAAAGCAAGGCCCTTGCCTTTCACGATGCGATCTCATGGATCAACCTATGAGGGCCGCCTCCCGCGGACCGAAGGTCGAACCCCTCACCAGTCCCACTCCCCGGGGTCTTGCCATCGCCTTCAGGCGGGCATGTCCACCTTCGCCTCAGAACCCGGCACGACCCCCCGACTTGGCCAGCGCATCTCCGCGGTAAAGTTGTCCCCCTGGCGCACGGTCATGATCTCCCAACCAAGGGCCCCAGCGACGGCTCGGGCGAGTCGGAGGCCTAGGCCGTTCCCATGGGCCGCTTCTCCGTCAGTCTTCGGAGCTGCCGCATTCTTCACCCAACAGGCTGCGCCCTCAGATCGAATCTCCACCGCAACCCAGACCGGCCCGCACCCATGCCGAAGCGCATTGCTCAGGAACACGTGCAGGATCTGCCGCAGGTAGCGAGGATCCGCGGTCAAGACCACCTCGGGTCCTTCGGCGAGTGTCACCGAACGCTGCTGGCTCCTGGCCCAGAGGTCGTAGGTTTCCAGCAAGTCGGTCAGCAGCGATCGCAAAGGAACTTTTTCGAGCTTCAAGACCAGCCGACCCTGCTCGGCCGTCGCCAACAACAGGCACTGATCCACATACTCCGAGAGACGGCAGAGCTCGTCCTGCAAGGATTCGGCCAGGGCCGGCTCGATGCGACCGGCGGCATCCTCGACTCGCAGTCGGATCAGGGTCAGGGGTGCGCGCAGCTCATGAGCAACCTGCGCGGAATACTCCGTGAGTTGTCGGAAGGCACCTTCGAGGCGAGCGAGCAGGGCATTGACATTCGTCTCGATCGATCGGAATTCCTGGTCCGCCGAGTGCAATCGAACGCGTTGGGAAAGGCTGCTCGCGCCGATGGCCTGGAGTTGCCGGTTGATGTCCGCCAAGGGCTGGAGCGAGCGGGTGGCGAGGAAATAGCCCAGCAGGAGGGCCAGAGCTGCCACGGGCACGGCGTAAACAAGGGACAGATGAGCCAGTTCCCCGACGATGTCCTCGACCTCCGATTCGGAGTAGCTGCCGTGCAGAACCCAGTCCGAATGGCCGGGTTGTTCGCGCTCCCACTTCTCTATCCGCAGTTCGTGTCGCAGGTGGAGATACGTGATTCCCGTGAACACGCCCAGCACGAGCAGAAGGCTCAGGGCAAACCACCCCGCCATACGCCATCGGAACGAGCTCATTCCGAACCTTCCTTGAGCGCGAACCCCACGCCCCGCAACGTCTGAATCAGGGGCCGCCACCCAGGGCGATCGATCTTCTCGCGGAGATAGTTCACGTAAACATTCACGACGTTCGTACCCGAGTCGAAATGCTGATCCCAGACGTGTTCGATGAGGGCGGTCTTACTTACGGGGCGGGGCGATGAAATCATCAGCAGTTCCAAGACGCCGAACTCGCGGTTGGTGAGTCGAATCTCTTGCCCCTGGCGGTAGGCTGTCCGGGTCAACAGATCCAGTTCGAGGTCAGCCACCCGCAACCGATCGATCGGATCAGCCCTCTGGCGACGCAGGACGGCCCGAAGACGCGCGAGCAATTCCGCCATCGAAAACGGCTTGGCCAGGTAGTCGTCTGCTCCAGCGTCCAAACCCCGAAGCCGGTCTTCCAGCTCATGCCGTGCGGTCAAAAAAATGGCCGGGGCGTTCAGCCCTTTGCGACGCATCTGCCGGAGTGCGGTAATCCCATCCTGTCCCGGCATCATGACGTCCAGGACCATCGCATCGTAGGGGTGGTTTTCCGCCAGCCAAAGGGCCTCGGCGCCGTCGGCCGCGATGTCGACGGCATAGCCAGCCTCGCTGAGCCCGCGGCGGAGGTGTTCCGCAACCCGGACTTCATCTTCCGCCACGAGGATGCGCATGGGAGAAGTGGAACGGAACCGGCCCGACCATAGCGAGCCGGGAACTCAACCTAGGCTCGCCCTCCAGGGTCCCGTACGCCCAGCAAGCGCAGGCCGTTGAGGCAGACCAGCACGGTGCTCCCTTCGTGCGCAATGACGCCGAGTGGCATCGGGATCTCGGAAGAGAGCGTGGCGATCACCATGATCACGATCACCCCCAGGGCGAAGGTCAGGTTCTGAATGACCACCCGCCGAGCCCGGGCGCTGACATCAAAAGCGAGGGCGATGTTCTTGAGATGATCGCTCATGAGCACCACATCCGCCGTTTCCATGGCGACGTCGGTCCCCGCCGCACCCATCGCCACACCGATGTCGGCGGCAGCAAGAGCGGGCGCGTCGTTGATCCCGTCCCCGACCATCGCTACCGGACCGATCTCCCGCAATTGACGCACGATGCGAACCTTGTCCTCGGGCATAAGACCCGCGTGCACCTCGTCAACACCGGCCTCCCGGGCGATCGCCTGGGCGACGCGACTGTGGTCGCCCGTCAGCATCGCAATCCGCTTCACTCCAAGCCTCTTCAACTGGGCGAGCACTTGCGCTGCGTCCGGCCGAAGCACATCCGCCACGGCGATCACCCCCAAGATCTGCGCTTCGCGGCCGTCGGGGCTCAACTCGCCAACCAGGACGCAAGTCTTGCCCTCGTCCTGAAGTGCGCCGATCTGCGCCAAGGCCGAGTCGAGCCCGCGACAATGAAGGTCGGCGTAGTAGGAGGCGCTGCCCACAGCAATTCGCCGCCCACCCACGCTCGCGACCGCCCCCTTCCCGGAAATCGACTGAAAGGAAGTTGCGTCGGACAAAGCGAGCCGGCGGTCCTGTGCCGCATTCAGGATGGCCCGCGCGAGGGGATGCTCCGACTTCGCCTCCACCGCCGCGGCGAGCTGCAACAGATTCAGCGCATCGCCATCAACGCAGGCTGCGAAAGGCGATCTCTGCCCACCGACCAGCAGATCGGTGACGCGCGGCTTCCCGCAAGTCAGCGTCCCGGTCTTGTCAAACGCGAAGACCTGGATGCCGGCCATCCGTTCAAGATGCGCCCCTCCTTTGAAGAGGACGCCGCGGCGCGCGGCACCGCCAATGGCGGAGAGGATGGAGGCTGGCGTGCTGATGATGAGAGCGCAGGGCGAAGCCACCACCATGACCGTCATGGCACGGTAGAACACCGACTGGAACGGCTGCCCCAGGAGAAAATAGGGCACCAGGATGAGGGCCAGAGTGAAGAGGATGACTCCAGCCGCGTAGCCTTGCTCCGCACGGTCAAGAAATCGCTGCGTGCGCGCCTTCTCGCTCTGAGCGTCCTCGATGAGTCGGATCAGTTTCGCGAGCGTGGAATCCTTGGCCAGTCGCGTAACCCGAATCTCCAGCCCGCCGGTTTGATTCATCGTGCCCGTGAAAACCGACTGTCCGATCCCCTTCGTGACCGGCATGGATTCACCGGTAAGCATGGACTCGTCCAGGGTGCTCTCCCCCTCGACCACGATGCCATCCAGCGGGATGCTCTCCCCAGGCCGTACGACCAACAGATCTCCCACCACCAGTTCCTCGAGGGGCACCATCCGGGTGACACCGTCCCTCCGGCAGAGTGACTGCGAAGGCCGCAACTTCATGAGCGAATGGACCGCCTTGCGGGTGCGATCAATCGCAACGCCCTGCAACACGTTGGAGAGCGAGAAGAGAAACAACAGCATCGCCCCTTCAAACGGAGCCCCCACGCTCGCCGCTCCCAAGGCGGCCAACACCATCAGCAGATCGACGTCGATCGTCCCCTGCCGGAGTGATCGCCATCCAGCTTGGACACCAAAGAATCCACCCGCCAGGTAGGCCAGTGTGTAACTCACCGTTCCGACGACGGGTGGCCACCCCAACCGAAGTAAACCCCACGCGATGGCCATGAATACCAGGGTCGCGATCGTGCATAGCATTTCCAACCGGTCCCCCTTGAGCCAATCCCATACCCGCGGAGGCGCAGTCGGGTCGGGAAGGCGGGCTGGCGCACCCGTGGCGCGGACGCGATTCACCACCTCGGTCTCGGAAAGCACACTCTCATCGTAGGTGACCGTCATCGACCCACCCACGAAGGTGGCCGTGGCCCGACGTACCCCGGGTATGCGTTCCGCCTTTCGCTCAAGTCGGATCGCACATCCTTCACAGGCCCGTCCCGAAAGACGCAGTCGACATCGGGCGAACTGGCCGGACGCCACCGGTCCGACCTTGGCCACCCATTCCCCGATCGCTGCGTCAGACACGGAACTCGGATCGTACTCGACCACGATGCGCTGGTCCTTTGGCCAGATCTGCGTACGAGCAACAGCGGGTTGTTCGCTCAACAATCCGTTCAGAGTCTCGGCGCAATCCGGAGTCGAGGAAGTAGGCTTGTTCATGGCGGTTCAGGAGGGCCAATCCGGGGGAGGTCCATGCAGCCAGCTCAGTCCTCGTCGTGGCCACGACCGTGTCCTCTCTCGTCACCCTCGTGCCGATCTCCCTGCGACTCACGCTCGCCGAGCGCGAGGACCGTGCCACTCAGGGGCAACCGAGTGGTGGCCGCGCGAGGGTCGTGGGCGGCAAACAGGCCCACGATCCAGGCGACCCCGACGATCAAGAAGGCCAAGCCCCAGACGGGGCGGGCGCTCACCACAGCCTGATCGGGATGACCGAGCTTCCGTCCCGTCACCATCGAGACCGCGATGTTCTCGCGGTGACGCACGGTGTGAGCAATCAAACCAGCAAGGTGAAGGCCAATCACCGCCATCAGCGCGTAGGCGACGGGTTCATGCAGTTCCTCCATCTCCTCCCTGCCCATCCCGAGACCGGTGATGACCAGAATCCCGACCAAGGCGAACATCGCCAACGCCGCCAGCGCGGAACCCGGGTTGTGGCCTGCATACCGATCGGCTGTTCCTGTGACGACCCCACGGAAGTAGCGCATAACCGCCTGGGGCGACAACGGGAAGGCCGCGAACCGGGCGTGACGCGATCCAGCGACGCCCGAAATCAACCGCAGGATCAGGAGTGACGCTGCTCCCAGGCCACAAAGCATGTGCCACTGAAACAACCGACTCCCCTCGTCCGCGACGAGAGCAAGGGCGATCGAAGCGGTCAGCAGGAAGGCGAACCCCCAATGAA
>JADLFD010000333.1 GCA_020845805.1 Verrucomicrobiales bacterium
CCCGAACCGGTGCACGCCCCTCCGGACGTGGTGTTGGAGGACGTCACATACGGGTAGGTCCCGTGGTCGATGTCCAGGAAGGTGCCCTGCGCGCCCTCGAAGAGCACATTGAGCGCGCGGCGGGTGGCGTCGTGCAGGTAGACCACCGTGTTCGACACAAAAGGACGCAGGCGCTCGGCCGCGGCGGAGTATTCCTTCAACAAGGCGGCGTAGTCGACCGCCGGGGCGCCCAGCGCCTTGAGCACTTCGTTGTTCTCCGCCACCCGCTCGCGCAGGCGTTCGGCGAAACGCGTCGGGTTGAGGATGTCGATCATGCGGAACCCGACCCGTGCCGCCTTGTCGCCGTAGGTGGGGCCGATGCCGCGTTTGGTGGTGCCGATCTTGCCCTGGCCCTTGCGGACCTCGCGTTGGGAGTCGAGTTCCCGGTGCCAGGGGAAGACCACGTGCGCGGTCTCGGCGATGCGCAGGTTGGCCGGCGTCACGGCGATTCCCAGTTTCTCGAGCCCGTCGATTTCCCCGACGAGGTTCACGGGGTCGATGACCACACCGTTGCCGATGACGCACACCTTTCCGGAGCGCAGGATCCCGGAAGGGATCAGATGCAGCACGTACTTCTGGGGGCCGACGAAGACCGTGTGCCCCGCGTTGTTGCCGCCCTGGGTTCGAACCACGATGTCCGCCTGCTCGGTGAGCACATCGATGATCTTGCCCTTGCCCTCGTCGCCCCATTGGGCGCCGACCAGAATGGTGTTCATGTCAGAATCAGCTCGATCGCGATTTGCCCCGCCAGGTGGCGTTCCTGCCCCCGGAAACAAAGCACCCCGGAGGTCGCAACCCCCGGGGCGTAGTCTCGGCGATTACCCGCGGAACCTAAGGACCCGCCTCCGCGCCTGTCAACGAGCCCCCATCTCCGGATTACAGCATCAGGGAGAACATGGCGTCGCGCAGCTTGGGCTCAAACCACGTGCTCTTGGGCGGCATGATGCCCCCCGCATCCGCAATGCTCATGAGGTCTTGAATGCTCGTCGGGTACATCGAGAACGCACAGGCGTACTCCCCGGATTCCACCAGTTTCTCGAGCTCCGCCGTGCCACGGATGCCGCCCACGAAATGGATGCGCTTGCTCGTGCGCGGGTCGTCGATGCCGAACAGCGGGGCCAGCACATGCCTTTGCAGCAGCGTGACATCCAGTCCCTCAATGGGGTCCGCCGTCGCGGCCAACGCCGCCTTGAACGTCAGGCCATACCACGTCCCGTCCAGGTACAAGGAGACCGCGTTCTTGCCCGCGGGTTTCGCCGCGCCCCCTGCGCGCACCTCAAAGAGCCGGCCCAACTCGGTCAGCAACGCCGCGGGCGAGCGCCCGTGGAGATCCTTGAGCACGCGGTTGTAGGGCAGGATCTGCATCTGGTTGTGCGGGAAGATCACCGTGAGGAAGCCCGCGCTTCCACCCGCACCCCGTCGCGCTTGAAACACACGTCCGGCTGCGGCGCTGCGATGATGGCCGTCGGCGATGTACAGGTTCGGGATGCCCGCGAACGTTTGAGTGAGGAACGCGATGTCCGCCGCCCCCGCCACCCGCCAGGAGGTGTGCCGCACGCCGTCTGGAGCCGTGAAATCCGCGTAGGGCGCACCCTGGATCGCCCTTTGCACAAAGGCGTCCACCGCCGCCTGTGCGCGATAGGTGAGAAAGACCGGTCCCGTCTGCGCATCCAGGGTCTCGATGTGCCGCACGCGGTCGTCCTCCTTGTCCACGCGGGTGAGCTCGTGCTTCTTGATCACGCCGTCGAGGTACTCCTGGCAGCTGGCCGCCGCCACCAGACCGACCTGCGCATGCGTGCCCATGACCTGCCGGTACAGGTAGAAGCACGGTTGCGTGTCCCGCACCAACGCGCCGTCGCGAATCAGGGCGGTGAGATTTTCACGGCCCTTCGCGTAAACCGCTGGGCTGTAGAGATCGACACCCGACGCCAGGTCGATCTCCGGCTTGCTCACTCGCAGAAAACTCAGCGGGTTCCCGGCCGCCATGGCGCGGGCTTCCTCGGACGACATGACATCGTACGGGAGCTCGCAGATGCGCGAGGCCAGATCGGGTTTCGGGAGCAGCGCGGCAAAGGGTGAGAGGGTAGCCATGGCAAAACCAAATGCGGGCGGACGCTAGGGACGCGCCTGCGGAAAAGCACGCCCGGAAATCCTCCTGTCGCAACCCGCACACCCCCCGTCCCGCCACCAGTCCCCCTGCGCCGATCGCCACAAACCGCGTGCGTCGCGCGCCGCCCCCGCCACGCTGGGCGCATGCGGTACGCTCGAACTCCGGCCCTCCTCCGCGCCGCTCTGGCCCTCATCGCGTTGCTTGCCCTGACTCCGACCCGACTTCAAACCCTTCGCGCCGCCGAGAAGATCGCCGATCCGGCGTTGCCCGGGTGGAAGCTCGCCTGGTCGGACGAATTCACTAAACCCGGTCTGCCGGATCCGGCGCGCTGGAACTACGAGCAAGGGTTCATCCGCAATCAGGAGGCGCAGTACTACACGCGCGGCCGTCTGGAGAACGCGCGCGTGGAGAACGGACACCTGATTCTCGAGGCCCGTCGCGAGACCTGGCCCAATCCTGAGTTCCAACCTGGCGCCACCAACACGGCGCGCGGCCGTCGCGCCGGACCTGCGTCCGCCGAATACACCTCCGCCAGTCTGATTACCTTGGGGCGCGCCAGTTGGACGTTCGGACGCGTGGAAGTGTGCGCCAAGCTGCCCGGCGGCCGCGGCACCTGGCCGGCGATCTGGATGTTGGGCACCAACATGACCCAGGTGGGTTGGCCCTCGTGCGGTGAGATCGACATCATGGAGTTCGTCGGATTCGACCCCGGGGTGGTCCACGCCAACATCCATACCAAGGCCTACAATCACGTTCAGAACACCGGCAAGGGCAGCTCGACCAAGATCGCCGATGCCTCCGACGCGTTTCATGTCTACGCCTTGGAATGGACCTCCTCCCACCTCCACTTCGAAGTCGACGGCCACCGCTACTTCACCTACGCCAACGAGGGCACCGGGACCGATACCTGGCCTTTTGACCGCGATCACTATCTGATCCTGAACCTGGCCATCGGCGGCGCCTGGGGAGGCCGCAAGGGCATTGAGGAGAGCGCCTTCCCGCAGCGGTTCGAAATCGATTACGTGCGCGTGTACCAGAAGGAACCGTAGCCGCCGTCGTGAGACGGCGCTCACTCGCCCACTCCCGCTCACCCCATTCGCCAACGCCATTCAGCGCGGACTCACGTCCGCGGCTACTTCACGTTTCCGTAGCCGCCGTCGTGAGACGGCGCTCACTCGCCCACTTCCGCTCACCCAGTTCGCCAACGCCATTCAGCGCGGACTAAACTCCCCCGGGAC
>JADLFD010000334.1 GCA_020845805.1 Verrucomicrobiales bacterium
GGCCCGGGGAGGCGCCGGATTATTGTGTTTTCAAGGGTCCGCGACTTCGGTAGGCTCCTGCGCAACGCCCTCATCGGAAGGCACCTGTATGGCAGTGATCATTTCCAAACCAAACAAGGGCCCCGCACGAGCCGGGGTTCTTGCGGCCGGCAACTGGATCGTCGACGAGGTCAAGATCATCGACACCTACCCGACGGTCGAGAAGCTGGCCAACATCCAGAGCCAGACGCTTGGCACCGGAGGCGCGCCGTACAACGTGCTGGTCGACCTTTCCCGACTGGGAGCGACGTTTCCGCTTTCAGCGGCCGGGCTCGTCGGGGCTGACGCGCGAGGGGAATCCATTCTCACCGAGTGCCGTGAGCTGAAGATCGACACCCGTTTTCTCAAGACCACCAACAAGGCACCCACCTCGTACACCGACGTGATGACGGAGTCCGGCAACGGTCGTCGGACGTTTTTCCACTATCGCGGAGCAAACGCGCTCTGGGACGGCTCGGACATCGATCTGTCCAAATCCAAAGCCAAGCTGCTCCACCTTGGCTATCTCCTCCTTCTCGACGCCCTGGATCAACCGGACAAGAAGTATGGAACACGCGGCGCGGCGCTGCTGGCCAAGGCGCAGGACGCAGGGTTCAAGACTTCTGTGGACGTGGTCACCGAGGACAGCGACCGATACGCAAAATTCGTGGCGCCGGCTCTGAAATACACCGACTACCTGATCGTCAACGAGCACGAGGCGGGACGCATCTCAGGATTCAAGATCCGCCAGGCGGACGGTGCGCTGGACACCGTTTCGCTGCGTCACGCCGCCGGAGCCCTGCTGCAAATGGGGATCCGTGAACTGGTGGTGATCCATTTCCCCGAGGGCGCCTTCGCCCGCACTCGCAAAGGCGAGGATGTGTGGCAGTCCTCGCTGAAAGTGCCTCAGAAGCACATCGCCGGCTCCGCGGGGGCGGGGGATGCTTTCGCCGCCGGTGTGCTCATGGGGTTGCACGAGGGATGGGAATTGGCGAAATGCCTGCAGACGGCGGTCTGCGTTGCCGCAGCGTCGCTTTCGGAGCCCGGTTGCACCGCGGGGGTGAAGCCGCTTGCGACGTGTCTCGCACTGGCCAAGAAGTACGGCACGCGAGCGTCTCTGGAACCCTCCGACTAGACTAGAACCGTGGGGCTGAGAAAAGGGATGGAATGGAACTGGAAGCCCTTGCCCCATTCATCCCGGGATCCGTCCCACCTCCGTGGTCCCGCCCCCATCCCGAGGCTGCAGCTCAACGCCGCAGCTTCAGGGTCTGAGTGAGTTTGGCGAGCCAACCCGCGCGAGTCGCGACACCCGTCTTGGGCGGTGTCAGGACCGCCCCCTTCGGCAACGCCGCCACACATTCGGCGGCACACAGGGGACAGTAGGTGTGGCGTTCTCCTCCTCGACGCGCCAGGAAACGCACGCAATCCGCACAAAACTGCTCACCACACTTGGAGCATCGGTAGGGGGCGACGATGCCGGGGTGCTGTCCACAACAGGGCAATCCCTCCTCGGTCCATCGCGGAGCGGGAGGGGGTGGCGGAGGGGGTTTGGGGATGGCCACCTTGGGTACGGCGCCGTGCACCTCAATGAGCACACCACCAACACCCACCAGGGTGCCCTCGTGAAGTTCACCCTCGGAGACCGACCGCCCATCCACGAAGGTTCCATTGGTCGACCCCAAGTCGCGAACAAGCAACCGTTCGCGCATTACCCAGATCTCACAATGAGCGGCAGACACCCCGGCATCCTCTAGACGGATGTCGTTGCCGGGAGCGCGTCCGATCCGGTTCAATCCTTCCTGGAGCGGAAACTCGTTGCCGGACTTCGCGCCTGACTTGACGACTACTGAAGGCATGGGTGCCCCAGGAAGCGGGCACGCGCAGGGTGAGGGGGAAGCTTGGTTTGCCTCAAGCTCCATCCGAGGCGAGAGGCGGATAGAAAGGCGCTGGGCAGCGACTGGTCCGTGCCGCGCGAATCGCTTCGCGTGAGGAACGCTCCCGCTCCCGCTCCCGATTCCGAATCGGACTTGGACCCGCGATTCCGTGGGAATGCGCTCAGGCGCGTTCCATGTACTTACCGGTCCGGGTGTCGATCTTGATCTTCTCGCCCGTCTTGATGAAGAGCGGGGCCTGGACGGTGATCCCCGTTTCCATCTCGACCGCTTTCATGACGTTGTTGGCGGAATCACCCTTCACTCCATCGGGAGCATCCTTCACGGTGAGCACCACGCTGGCGGGCATCTCGACGATGATGGGCTTTTCCCCCACGAAAGTGATGGTCACCACCTGGTTCTCGATCAGGTAGTGCTTGGACTCACCGACAATCTCAGGGGTGAGGTTGACGGTGTCGTAAGTCTCCGGATTGGTGAAGACGAAGTCCTCCCCGTCCTTGTAGCTGAACTCCATCTTGTAGGTGGTCAGCGGAATGACCTCCACCTTCTCGGCCGAGGAGAAGCGGACATCCATGGACTTACCGGTCCGAACGCTGCGCAAGCTGGCCTGGACGAAGGCTCGAAGGTTGCCCGGGGTGCGGTGCTGGGTCTCAAGCACGACACAGATGTCGTTGTTGTAATCAATCGCCATCCCGCGGCGCATGTCGTTAGCCGGAATTGACATAAAAACGGTCGTATCGTTGGGGCCCCTGCGCAGCCCATAAGGCAGGCGAGGGTTGGCGAAACTAGGCTCTGAAACAGGACATGCAAGCGCGGAGTTCGATCATCCGAACACCGCGGAGCGCAGATCCCGTACCGTGAAGAGGGACGGCCCCAGCAAACCCTTCACCTTGCGCGCTCCGGTCTTGCGCCGGGATCCGAACCGATCCCGATGCCTGCGGAAGATCTCCTCCACGAAGGCGCGACTGCCCAGGACACCGCCCTCGGAGAAATACCGGACCCGGCACTGGAGGTATTCGGGCATGGGGAGCCGGCCCTCGGCCTCGAGTCGGCGCAGCAGCGCGGCACGGTCGGGTCCTCCCGTACCGGCGGCCATCCCTGCACTCGCGGGCGCATCGTGAGCCACCACTGCGGGAGCGGAGTTGGGGGTCATTTGGACTCGGTGAGCTTCGAGGGCACGCGCCTCCGAAATGTCGCGGACGCGCTGCGCGAGCATGACCAGGGTCCGAATGCCTTCGCGCGCCCGAGCCTGTCCGGTCACCGCCTCGCCGTACCCGCTCCAGCGGTAATCCTTCGGATCGCCGACGCGACCGGCACGGACAGGGTTCAGGTCAATGTACGCCGCCATAGCCTGGAGGGCGGGGCCGGACGATTCCACCAGGACGCTGTCGAAACGGGTTTCCCAGAGGGTTCCGGTGCGTGCGTTCCGGCGGTTGTACCATTGCGTGAACCGTTGCTTGAGCAGTTTCATAAAGAGGCTCACGTCCCACATACGAACGTGGAGCCCGGCGAGCCAGGCGCGCTCCCCCGCCTCGTCGCGGCGGCGGCGAAAGGCGCGCATGGTGAGGCGCAACGGAAGCGCGGCACGCCGGCCGAGGAGTCCCTCGATGCGTCCCACAATTTCTTCGGCCGTGGGCAGGCGCTGCGGACGCTGGGGCACCCGCACCAGCAAATGGAAGTGATCTGGTAGCACGCAAAACGTCAGCACTTCCACCTGGCACAGGGCTTCGTGCTCCCGCATCAGGCACACGAAATGGTCTCGGACCTCGTCCGTGAGTGCTGCCTGACGGCCAACCACTCGTGAGACACAATGATAGCAACCGCTCATCTGCTCGGCGGACACCTTCAGTCGTCGCATTCGCATCGAACCTCCTTGGCCCGGAGAACGCGGGAGAAGCGCAGAATCTTTCAGCGGGTTTGAAGAAAAAATGGGTCCAGTGACGCGAAGGGGAAACGCCTGAGACGGGCACCGGGACGTGCCCGACCCATTCCACGATCGCCCAATCAGGCCGTGCGACGGCGTCGCTCTGTCACCCGCCACTGGCGCTCTCGTCGGGCAGATTCAGCGCGGAGCAGCGCCTCCGCGGACCAACCGTATCCCTGGGCCTCGGCGGCCAGATCGAACAGCGCCTTGGCGACCGCGGCACGCGTGGGCGGCCGGGACTTTGCCGGGGCCGGCAGCAGGCCAGACTTGCGCCCCTTTTTCACCAACTTCTCCACCCGGAGGAGGGCGGGAAGATGCCTGGGAATGCCGTCGAACGCGGATGGCCGCTCGTGCCGCGTGCCGGTCTTCTCCGCACGTTTGATGCGGTCCCAGTTGGCCCACACCTGATCAACGTCGCGGGCTTGGACGTCTCCGAAGACATGCGGATGCCGGCGCACGAGTTTCTCCACTAGGCTGCGCGTCACGCGGTTGAAATCGAACGCGCCACGCTCGGCGGCCAACTGGCAATGGAAGATCACTTGCAACAGCAGGTCACCCAGTTCCTCGGCCATCTCATGGTCGTCCGCGGCCTCCACGGCATCGAGCAGCTCATAAACTTCCTCCACCGCATGGAAGCGCAGGGATTGGTGGTCTTGCTCGCGATCCCAAGGGCAGCCTTCGGGCGACCGCAGGATGGCCATGAGTTCGATCAACTGCCGGATCGGGGTCAGTCGGGAGGAGGGCGGTTTGGGCATGGGGAAGAATCCCGGTGGGGACGTCAAAGGATCACGAGGTCGTCGCGATGCACGACTTCACCTCGCCCGGAAGCCGACCCGATTTCGGAGGCGGCGCGGCGCGCGAGGCCCCGGGCGAACTCACGTCCCTCGGCATCGCGCAGGGATACCAAGTCCCCGGCGGCGAACTCACCCTCGGCGGAGCGGATACCGGGGGCGAGGAGGCTGCGGCCCTCGTCACGCACGGCGAGCACCGCACCGTCATCGAGCACAAGGCTGCCGGCCACGCGTTGGAAAAAGGCGATCCAGCGTTTGCGCGCGGAGAGCCGGGTGGGCTGTGGCTGGAAGAGCGTGCCTTCGTCTTCGCCGTCGAGGATGCGCGGGAGCACATCGAACTTGCGCCCCGGGGCGATCACCAGCGGCACGCCGGCGCGGGCGACCATTTTGGCGGCGAGGATTTTGGTGATCATGCCTCCGACGGCCGTGGCGCTACGGGTGCCGCTGGCCATGCCTTCGATGGAAGCGTCGATCTGTTCCACCACGGAGCGTCGGTGCGGGGCGGGACCGCCGAACCCCTCGATCAACCCGTCGGCCGTGGTCAGGATGACGAGCAGGTCGGCGGGCAGCAGGCAGGCCACCAGGGCGGAGAGACGATCGTTGTCTCCGAATTTCAGTTCGGTCACCGAGACGGCGTCATTCTCGTTGATGACCGGGACGATGCCGCGGGCGAGCAGGGTGCGGAGAGTATTCCGCGCATTGAGGTGGCGGGCGTGGTCGGCGAGATCGTCGTGGGTGAGGAGCACCTGGCCCACGCTGAGTTCATAGTGGCGGAAGAGGCTTTCGTAGAGGGCCATGAGCCGGGACTGCCCCACGGCGGCGCAGGCCTGGAGGTCGGCCAGGTCGGCGGGTCGCCGTTCAAATCCGAGGGCTCCCATGCCGGCGCCCACCGCGCCGGAGGTGACCAGCACCACCTCAGCGCCCCGGGCACGGAGAGCGGCCACCTGCGCGACCAACTGCGCGAACTGGACCAAGTCGGGACGTTTCCGGGGGTCGGTCAGGACCCCGGTACCCAGCTTGATTACGACGCGTTTGATGTTGCGAGAGAGCCCGGCACGCACCGGCCTGTGCTAGCAAATCGGCACGACCCGTGTCGAGGAAGTGGCCGGCGATGCAATTTCTCCATTCTCAACCGGCCCAAGTCTGGGCTGAATGGGGGCCGCGATGCCAAAACGCACTGACATCCATTCGATCCTGATTGTGGGCGCCGGGCCGATCGTCATCGGTCAGGCCTGCGAGTTCGACTATTCCGGCACCCAGGCGTGCAAGGCGCTTCGGGAGGAGGGGTACCGGGTGGTGCTGATCAACTCGAATCCGGCGACCATCATGACGGATCCGGAGTTCGCCGACCGCACCTACATCGAGCCCATTACCCCGGAGTGCGTGGAGAAAGTCATCGTGCGCGAGAAGGAGGAGATGGCGCGCTTGGGAGCGAAGGGCAAGCTGGTGCTGCTGCCGACGCTGGGCGGGCAGACCGCGCTCAACACCGCCATGAAGCTCCACAAGTCCGGGGTGCTCGAGCGCCTCGACGTGGAGATGATCGGCGCCAAGGCCGACGCGATCATGCGCGGTGAGGACCGGCAGATCTTCAAGGATCTGATGATCACCATCGGGCTGGACGTGCCCATCAGCGGCACGGCGCACAACATTGAGGAGGCCCGCGCCATCGCCGAGCGCATCGGGCGGTTCCCGCTGATCATCCGGCCCGCCTTCACCCTGGGGGGCACCGGGGGCGGCATCGCGTACAACCGCGATGAGTTCGAGGAGATTTCCAAGCGCGGGATCGACCTGTCCCCGGTCAACGAGATCCTCGTCGAGGAATCGCTGCTCGGCTGGAAGGAGTTCGAGATGGAGGTCATGCGCGACCGCGCCGACAACTGCGTGATTGTCTGTTCCATCGAGAATTTCGATCCGATGGGCATTCACACGGGGGACTCGATCACGGTGGCGCCCATTCAGACGCTCACCGACAAGGAGTATCAGATCATGCGCGACGCGAGTTTCGCCGTGATCCGGGCGGTGGGGGTGGAGACCGGCGGCTCGAACATCCAGTTCGCCATGAGCCCGGTGACCGGCCGCATGGTGGTCATCGAGATGAATCCGCGCGTCTCCCGCAGTTCCGCCCTGGCTTCGAAGGCCACCGGATTTCCCATTGCCAAGATCGCGGCCAAGCTTGCCGTCGGCTACCTCCTGGATGAAATCCGCAACGACATCACCCGCGAGACGCCCGCCAGTTTCGAGCCAACGATCGACTACGTGGTGACCAAGATTCCGCGGTTCGCCTTCGAAAAATTCCCTCAGGCCGATCCGACCCTCACCACGCAGATGAAGAGCGTCGGCGAGGCGATGGCCATCGGACGCACCTTCAAGGAGAGTCTCCAGAAGTGCCTGCGCTCGCTCGAGATCGGGCGGAGTGGGTTGGGGGGTGACGGAAAGCCTTGGCGCGAGGGCAATGAGCTCTATGGCGATCGCGATCTCCTGCCGCGCGACCTCATCAGCCGCAAGCTCAGTGTCCCCAACGCGGAACGCGTCTTCTACGTGCGCCATGCCATGCGCGCCGGCTTCGGCATCGACGAAATCTTCCGCATCACCAACATCGATCGCTGGTTCCTGACGCAGATCCAGGAGATCGTCGATCTCGAGGAGGAACTGGCCGGGACACGTCACCGGAACTAGATCGATCCTACCCCCCTTTCACCCCGTGGCTTCCTGGAGGGCCGGAAGCGACGGCGGCGACGCCGGCCCCTTCGTCAGTCATCCGCCCCGCCACTATGAGATCCCGCAAGTTCGAAGTCCTCGAGGCCGTCTCGCGCATCGAACGCTTCGACGCCTCACCCGTGGTGTTGTCCAAGGCCCTGCGGCTGCTGCGGGATCCCAACTCCGAGGGATCCGCTTTGGTGGAGACCATCCAGGCGGATCCGGCCCTGACGGCCGGGGTGATCAACCTGGCCAACAGCGCGTACTACGGCGTCTCGGCCCGCATCGCCACCCTCGAGGAAGCGGTGCGCCTGCTCGGGTTCCGTGAGGTGTATCAGATGGTCAGCGTGAGCGTGGCCCAGCGTCTCTTCAACAGCCCCCTGCGCAGTTACGGCACGACGCCGCAAGCCGACTGGGAGACGAGCGTGTTCTGCGCGCTGGTGATGCAGCGCCTCGCCCCCGGACACGGTCTCGACGACGGCGAAGCCTATACCATCGGACTGCTCCACGCCATCGGTCGACTGGCCATCGATCAGGCACTCGGGGAAACGGGCGACATCGATGCTTTCCGCACCGATCCTTCCCCCTGGGAACAGCGCGAGGTGCGCTATGTCGGGCTCACCTCCACCGAGGTCAGTGCCATGTTGCTCGAACGGTGGCGTTTTCCGGAGCGCACCTGCGAGGCCCTGCGACGTCAGACCAGCCCACCTTCGGACCGCGATGATCCGCTTCAGGCCTGCCTGCAGATCGCGCGGCTCTGTGCCGCGGGCATGACCGGCGAGTCGGTCGAACTGCCGACCCACCCCTGCCTGCAAGCGCGCCTGCTTGGCACAGGCCTTGATGGCGCGGGATTGAACGCCCTGCTCGCCAGCTGCCGGCAGCGTCTCGACGCCCTCCGCCAGGCGCTCTCGGCCTAGTCTCCCTCCGAAAACGGCCGTCGTCCCCGCGGCCGCAGGATGGCGATGCTCCGGCCGTGTCCCGCGCCGGCTGGATCACACCCCCCATCGCTCGCGGGTCCCCACTCAGGTTTCGGACAGGCTCGGATTCACGAAGTCGGGCCAGACTTCCCCCTGAGGCGCCGGTCCAAATGTTTGAACAGACGGTTCTAGGGAACCTCCTTAGCCAACCGGCTTGCCAGCGCAGCATTGCCACGATCCGTCAACCCACGCAGAGTCCCGGTCCGAGCCCTTGTGGGCGCTCGTCCGTCGCTTGGGATCCTGTGGCTGGCGATGGAAGACCATGACGAACGTCCCCCAGAAATCCTGTTTCGGCAGACACGCCACGCCGTGCCTGTCGCTGGACAAGGCCCGGCGCTGGGCAGGCTGGTCATTTCACCACGGCAAGGGAACCCGCCGGTGAGCCTCCCTCGCCATTCCACCTTTCCGCTGCGCACTGCCGCTGCGAACCGGCTTGGTTCGCGTGGTGGCGGGGGCCGGGCGGCAAGGCTTCTCATTCTGCTCGGGGTTCTGGGACCCCAGCTGGCGCGCGCGGCCGCGGGCAGCCTGGCAGCCCCGGAAGGTTCGTTCGTCGAACACTGGTTTGTTCCCACCCTCATCGTGGGAGTCCTGGCCGTGGTGGGCGTGTCGGCGGCGGGGGCCATCACCCGGCGTACGCTGCTGCGCGAGATTGCGCGACTGGAGCAGGAATCGCGCGCCACGCGTGAACGAGCGGAGCGCTTGGAAGGCTCCGAACAACGCGCCCGATCCGAACTGGCTGCCACGACCCGCGCGCGCAACGCGTTCCTCGCCACGCTGGGCCAGGAGGTTCGTACGCCGATGAACAGCATCCTCGGCCTGAACGGACTGCTCCTCGACACCTCCCTGACCTCCCACCAGCGGCAGCTCGCCGACGGGGTGCAGACTTCGGCTGAAGCCCTGCTCTCCATCGTGCATGATCTCCTCGACCTTTCGCGCATCGAGAAAGGGCAGTCGTCGGTGGAGGAGACCGATCTGCATTTCCGCCAGGTGCTGGAATGTGCGGTCGACATGTACGCCGATCGTGCGCATCGCAAAGGCCTGGAGTTGGTCTCGCACGCGCTGCGGGAAGTTCCCACGCATCTGCGTGGGGATCCGGCGCGAATTCGGCAGGTGCTGCTCAGCATGATTGGCAACGCGGTGCGCATGGCCAGCGGAGGTGAGGTGCTCGTCGAAGCCGCCTGCGGCGCCAGCAGTCCCGACGCCGTGGAGGTGACCGTCGCCGTAACTCACCAGGGCCAGGGGTTGTCGGCCTCGGCCCTGGAAAGTCTGGCCCGCGACGCAGGACAGCTTCACGCCGTGCCGGTCGAGGTCTCCGAAGGGCCGGGCCTCGGAATCTCGGTCTCAGCGCGCCTGCTCCATTTGATGGGAGGACAACTGGCGCCCGCGCCCGCCGCGCCCGACCGCGCCGGGCTGGTGGCCCGCTTCCGGCTCAA
>JADLFD010000335.1 GCA_020845805.1 Verrucomicrobiales bacterium
AGTCCGGCCGAATCGGTGATCTCGACGGCGGCGGAGCCGACCGCGTGTCCGAGCACGCGGAACGTCTTGCGGAGGTTGCCGGTGGTGAAGGAGAGACTGAGGACGCCGTCGGCGGCGGCCTCGGGCAGCGTGAAGATGGAGGTGTTGGCGCTGCGCAGCTTGACCGTCGTGGGGCCGAGGGAGAGGCGCTCGGCGGGAACTGAGAGGGCGACCTCGGCTTCACCGCCTCCGCGCAGCAGGATCTTGGCCGGGGCCAGTTCGAGCGGCGGAAGTCGCGATCCGAGTTTGCCGAGGACCTTCACCTCATCGAGGAGCACCGTGCCGGCCGCGGCGGTGTTGACGAAACTGAGGTCCGTGCTGTCGGTGGCGGGTTTGAAGGTGGCCGATGCGGTCCGGAATGCGGCGGTGCCGCCGACGGGGACGACGTCCTGTTCCCAGATCACCGTGCCGCCGACCTTGAGCTGCAGATGCGGGGTGGTGCCGGTTTTGGCGTTGTAGGCGAACTGGACCGTGTAGGTGTCGTTGGGCACCAGCGGAGCGAGGTTCTGGGTAAGGGAGCCTTCGCCTTCGATGAAGGCCACCAGGGCCTGGTCGGGGACCTGGCCGTTGTCGGCCTTGCCGCCCGAGGTATCATCGACACCGGCCACGCCGGTCTTGGCCCAACCGCCGAGGGCGCGCGCGTCCTGGCCGGCAGTGGAGGTGCCGTCGAAGACCACGCCGCTGGCTTCGAAGCTGGGGTTCAGCACGGGGAAGTTCCCTTCATCGCGCTGCACGAGCGTGACCGCGTCGAGGAGGACCGTGGAATCGCCGCGCGACGTGACCTCGAAGGTGAGGGTGCCGTCGGCGATATCGGGTGTGAACGGGACGGTACGGGTGTAGTAGGGGGCGCCGGTGGCGCGGGCGGGGCGTGGTTTCTCGATGAGATCGAGAAGGGCATCGAGTGAGCCGCCCTGCGTGACGGTGGAGAACCGGACACCGAGGTCGAGGTCGCTGCCATTGCGGGCGTCGTAATGGAACTGGATCCAGTAGCGCTTGCCGGGCGTGAGTCCGGTGATGTCCTGGGTGAGCGTGCCGCCGCCCTGTTTGAAACCGACGCGACGTCCGTCGGGGACCGGAGTGCCGGAGTTATGGAACGGGCCACCGGCGTCGTAGACGAGGTCATTCACTCCCGTGCCGCCACCGGTCCATTCATCGATGGCACTGTAGTAGGGCCAGCCCAGGGGGGCACCGGCCGAGAGGGGTTCGGTTTCGTCATTGAGATTGCTCTCAAAGCTTGGGTTTTTGACGAGGGCTTGTCCCAGGACGGGAGGCACCGTGGCGAGGGCGAGGAGCAAGGCGCCCATCCGGCTCCAATTGGCATGGTGGTTCATGGTGGCAGGCAAAGCACCGGAGCGAGGTGCCTTGAGGGCCCTCGTTTCGGTAGACGGATCCGCAGGGAAAATGTGGAGCGACGCTCCCGGCCGCAGGGGGGAAGGGGCGGCCTGGGGCGGCTCAGACCTCAGGCCATCTTGGGCAGGGCCCAGGGCTTGCGGTAGTCATAGTGACGCTTGGCGTTGGCCTCGGCGTCGTCCTTGAATTCTTCCTTCTCGGGGTCCCAGCGCAGCTTGCGTCCCAGGCGCATGGCGAGACTGCCGAGGTGGCACACGGAAGCGGAGCGGTGCCCGATCTCGACGTCGCAGATCGGGAGCTTGCGCGTCTTGATGCACTCAAACCAGTTGTCCATGTGATCCTTGCTCACATAGAGGCGGGTGGCATCGGCGGGCAGCGGGTCGGCGAGGAGATCGTCGTGACTGGCCTGGAGGTCGCCGCGGTTGACGTGGATCCAGCCCTTATCGCCTTCGAAGGTGGTGCCGGTTTTGCGATTGGGGCCTTGGGAGCAGAGCAGTTTGACGCCGCCGGCGTAGGTGTAGGTGAGTTCGCTTTCGACGGGGACTTCGAAGCGTTTCTCCGGGTCGAATTTGGCGGTGGCCTCGATCTCGAGCGGGCCGGTGTTATCGGCGCCGAGGCCCCATTGGGCGATGTCGAGGTGGTGCGCGCCCCAGTTGGTCATCTGACCGCCGGAGTAGTCCCAGAAGAAGCGGAAGTTGTAGTGGACGCGGTTCTTGTTGTACGCGCGCCAGGGGGCGGGGCCGAGCCAGAGGTCGTAGTTGAGTTCCGCGGGCGGTTCGCCGTCGGGCACGACGGTGGTGTTGAAGTTGACGTGGGTGAGCCCGACTTTGACGGTGTGCACCTTGCCGATGCGGCCGTTGCGGACCAGTTCGCAGCCGGTGCGGAACTTGTCATCGGACCGCTGCTGGCTGCCGGTTTGGACGATGCGTTTGGTGGCGCGGGCCACCTGGGTCATGATGCGGCCTTCGCGCAGGGTGAGGGTGAGGGGCTTCTCGCAGTAGACATCCTTGCCGGCCTGACAGGCGTCGCAGGCGACGAGGGCGTGCCAGTGGTCGGGAGTGCCGATGATGACGGCGTCGATATCCTGGCTGGCGAGGAGTTTCCGGTAATCGTCGTACTGCGCGGGTTTGCGGTTGGTGCGTTTCTCGACTTCCGCGGCAGCGCGGGCGAGGTGCGAGGAGTCCACGTCGCAGACCGCCACCACGTTGGCGATGGCGGAGCGCATCAGGTCGCTGCCGCGGCCACCGGTTCCGATCACGCCCACGCGGACACCGCCGCGCACCCCGGTGCCGAGGTCGGCGGCACGGGAGCGGAGATGCGGAAACGCGGCGAGGGCGGTGGCGCAGACGGCGGTGCGGCGGAGGAATTCACGGCGTGGAAGGCGTTGATCGGGGCGCAACATGGTGGGGTACGGTTGAGGGACGGCTGGTGATTCGGGCGGCGGTGCCCGCGGATGGGGCGGGCGCCAGGAATGGACGTTGGGAAACGGGCGGCAGATTCACTCGCCCACGCGTGGCCAGAGCGGGTGAGGGGCTGGGGGCTGGCTTGGTGGCGAGCGGAAGTCCTCGCGTGGCCGGGGTGCTGGAGTTCGCGGCGGCGGCGCCGGCGGTGGGGAGACCGGCGGCGTCGAAGAAGCGGCGCGCCACCGCCTGTTTCTCCAGGGTGGGCGTACGACGAGTGACTCCCGAGATCCCCTGCGCGTGCGCCATCGCGCCCTCTGCGGCCAGCAGAACGCAGACGGCCAGGAGCCGGAGGGCTGGAACGATGCGGGGCACGGTCTTGTTCTAGCGCCGTGCCGCCGTGGGCGGCAAGCGTCGCGGTGGGGGGCGTGCTACGAATCCAGGAGGAAGTGAAGATCGGAGAGCGTGAGGGACTGCGCAAACCGTTCCTCGCCGAGGATGTCCTCCGCCAGGGCGGCTTTCTGTTTCTGAAGCTGGCGGATCTTCTCCTCGATGGTGCCTTTGATGAGGATACGGTAGGCGATGATCTTGCGGGTTTGACCGATGCGATGGGTCCGGTCGATGGCCTGGTTTTCGACGGCGGGATTCCACCAGGGGTCGAAAAGCACGACGTAACTGGCGGCGGTGAGATTGAGACCGGCCCCACCCGCCTTCAGCGAGATGAGGAAGACGCCGGCGCCGGCATGGGACTGGAACTCCTGCACCAGCGCGCCGCGGTCCTCGGTGACGCCGGTCAATTTCCAGCACTTCCAATCGCGGCGCTCCACCTCGCGTTGGACCAGGGCGAGGGCCTCGACGAATTGGGAGAAGACGATGACTTTCTCGCCCTCCTCGATCAGCGGTTCGAGCGTCTCGAGCAAGGCTTCGAGTTTGGCGCCCTGAATTTTGGTTTCGGGCAGGACCAGGGCTGGGTGACAGCAGATTTGTCGCAGGCGCAGGAGCGAGGTGAGGACGTTGAGGCGTTCCTTGTTGAACGCGGTCTGCGTTTTGAGCCGGAGCAGGAGCTGCTGGGTGCGCTTCAATTCGGCGGCGTACAACGTCTGCTGTTCGCCCTCGAACTCGCAGTACAGGTCCTCCTCCACGCGATCCGGCAGATCGCGGGCGACCTGCGATTTGGTGCGGCGCAGGAGGAAGGGGCGGACTCGTGCGGCGAGACGCGGCCGCGCGAGGGGATCGGAAGCGGCGTCGTAGAGGCGGCCGAACGCCGCACGGTTCCCCAGCACACCCGGCATGGCGAAACTGAAGAGACTCCAGAGGTCGAGGAGGCGGTTCTCGATGGGGGTGCCGGTGAGGATCAGGCGATGCGAAGCGCGGAGTTGGCGCGCGAACTGGGTCGTGAGGGACGAGGGATTCTTGATGTTCTGTCCCTCGTCGAGGATGGCGGCGAGGAAATCGATACGGGCCAGGGCTTGGCCGACGGAACGGAGTTGCGCGTAGTTGATGACATGCAGTCCGGCGGAACCGATCTCGGACGGCAGGTTCTTGAGGCTGGTGCCGGACCAGACCCGGACGGCGAGGCTGGGGTAAAAGCGCTCGGCTTCCGCCCGCCAGTTGTCCTGGACGCTTTTGGGACAGACCACGAGGGA
>JADLFD010000336.1 GCA_020845805.1 Verrucomicrobiales bacterium
CCGAGTGGAGTCAGTTCGGACACCTCCATCGCTTCGCCAAGCAGCCGTAGGCTCCACGTTTCCTGCTTCACCCATGGCGCCTTCGCGCCTTTGCGTGAGCCACCCCATTTCGTTCTCACGCCAAGCCGCCCAGGCGCCAAGAAAGCCAAAGGCAGAGCAAACCTCCGGTGGATCGGCTGCTCCCCCTTGGCGTCTTCGCGCCTTTGCGTGAGCCACCCCACTTCGTTCTCACGCCAAGCCGCTAAGACGCCAAGAAACCCAAAGGTAGGGAGACCATCAGGTTGATCCGCTGTTCCCCCTTGGCGCCTTCGCGCCTTTGCGTGAGCCAACCCATTTCGTTCTCACGCCAAGCCGCTAAAGCGCCAAGAAAACCAAAGGCCGGGGAAAACCTCCGGTGGATCCGTTGCTCCCCTTCGCGCCTTCGCGCCTTTGCGTGAGCCACCCCATTTCGTTCTCACGCCAAGTCGCTAAAGCGCCAAGAAAACCCAAAGGCCGCGAAACCTTCCGGTGGATTCACTGCTCCCCCTTGGCGTCTTCGCGCCTTTGCGTGAGCCACGCCATTTCGTTCTCACGCCCGTGGTGCGTCATCGCTTGGCAGGCGGTTCCACACTGAGCTGCACAATCGCTTCTCGCACACGCGCCGCCTGCACCGAGTTCATCACCAGGAACTGATGGCGCCCCACGCCATCCTTTCCCGGACGGAACATCGTCCCTGCGTCGTCCCCGACCACCACCGTCCCCGGCGGGGACAGGTCGAAGTACCCCCGGTCCGGCAGCACCGCCTGCAGTAACGCGGTCGGATCCCACGTGGGACGATTGTGCGGCGGTGGTTCGTACAGGTAGTAGGCCTCCTTCAACGGGTGGTGCGCGACATAGTTGAGATCGCGCTCGATGACCTCGTGCGGAAACGCCGCCGCCACTCCAATTTCGAAGCCGCTCCAGACCACGGTGGTGGGCCACTCCTCGGCCAGCTTACGTGCGGCCGGCACGTCCAACTTCACGTTGTACTCCTGGAAGCGCGTGTTCCATTCCACGGTCTGGAACGCACCCGCCATCACACTGAGCGTGCGGACCTTCTTCGCCACCAACTCGCGGCCCTTCAGGGGCGAGTGCGCATCAGCCGGTGAATCCAGAAGCCGCGCGAGATTGGTGAAGAACCCCACCTGCGCGATGGTCACACTGCCATCCGGCTCGCCCGCCAGAAGCTTGCGCAGCAACCCCACCGCCTCCGGAGCCATCGTGCCCTCGCGCAGATCATGCGGGTACCGCAGCGTGCCGTCCGGGTTCCGCTCGTCGGCCAACCGGTTGAACTTCCCGGGTTCCTTGGCCGCACCGTCGCGCACCACACCCACCGGAGTATCGCCGTAGCCGTAGAACGTGTTCACCGCATCGGTGAACGCGGCCGCCTGGGGATGATCCTTCGTCAGCGTCACCCCCAGCAACTGCACCGCGCCACGCTTCTGCAGGCTGTGGATCATCGCCAGGGCCATCAGATCATCGACATCGTTCCCCATATCGGTGTCGAAGATCAGCTTCACCGGTGCCGCCTGCACCGAGCCTCCCACATGAAGGGCCGCGACCAACCCACCGCAGATTGCGCTACGCACCCAGTTACTAGGCTTGCAGTTCATAAAAGTCCTTCGTTTCTGCCAGGATTCATCACCGATTATCCACGCCGCTTGCGCCAGGTATCCACCAGCACCGCCGCCACAATGACCGCCCCCGTGACCACGCGTTTCACCGGCTCGGTCGCCCCCACATGCACCAGCCCCGACTCCAAGGTGGCAATGATCAGCACGCCGAGGAACGTCGACGCCACCGAGCCGCGACCGCCACTCAGGCTGGTGCCGCCAATCACCGCCGCCGCGATCGCCGAAAGCTCGAGGCCGCTGCCGGCGTTCGGATCGCACGCGCCCAACCGCGCCAACTGACAGAGCGCGGCCACGCCCGCCAGGCCGCCACTGGCGGCAAACACGAGCACCTTCACCCGCCGCGTGCGAATACCCGCCAGTTGCGTCGCCACCTCGTTCGTTCCGATCGCCACCATCTGGCGACCCCACACCATGCGTGACAACACAAACTGCGCCGCCACCACCGCCGCCACCGCCAGCACCAGTGCCGGACTGATCATCGTGCCGCCCACCGGGCGGGCCAGCCATTCCACCTTCCCGGCGAGATACTTGGTCTGCGAACCGGTGCACAGGTAGGCCAGCCCGCGCGCCGCTTCAAGGCTGCCCAAGGTGACTATGAACGAGGGTACCCGCAGACGCTCCGTGATCCAGCCGTTGAACAACCCCACCGCAAGCCCCACCCCCACACAGCCCAACACCGCCGCCGGAAACGGCCAGCCCCAATCCACCATCAGCACCGCAAACACCGCCCCTCCCAACGCCATCACCGATCCCACGCTCAGATCAATGCCGCCAATGACCAGCACCAGGGTCATCCCCGTCGCCACCAGCGTCAGCGTCGGAATCCGATTGGCCACGCTGGCGAAGGTGGACGCCGAGAGAAAACTCCCGCTGAGCAGCCCGAACAGAATCAGGATCGCCGCGAAGATCGCCACCAACGCCAGCTGATCCCGATGCCGCGGCAGTCCTGCCTTCATTCTGACCCCCGGTCGTGAATCCGGTTCCCCGGCGCGTGCCCGCGAAACGCAGCCTCCGTCAGCCGTTCCACATCCCAATCCCCCGCTCTAAAGGTCTGAGTGATCCGCCCGGCGGACATCACCGCAATGCGATCGCATAGCGTCATCAACTCCGACAGCTCACTGGACACCACCACGAGCGCGCGCCCTTCCTCGGCGAGCTCGCGCACCAGCGCATGGATCCTTTCCCGCGCCGGGACATCCACCCCGCGCGTCGGCTCGTCCAACAGCACCACCCGCGCCTCGCGCGCGAGCCAGCGCCCCACCATCACCTTCTGCTGGTTGCCGCCGCTCAGCGTGCGCACCGGCTGCTCGAGGTGATCGCAGCGCACCGCCAGCCGATCGACCACGGCGGTGGCCTCGTGGTTTTCCCGCTCCAGGTCCGCCAGCCAACCGCCCAGATGGGGCAGGGCGGTGTTGGCGCGCACCCCCTCCGGAAGCAGCAGCCCCTGGGCCTTGCGATCCTCAGGCACCAACGCCATCCCCGCCTCGACGGCATCCGCCGGAGAATCCCAGTCAACGCGGCTTCCCCACAACTCAACGATCCCATCCTGGAAACGGTCCGCACCGAAGAGCGCGCGCAGCACCTCCGTCCGCCCCGCCCCCACCAACCCGCTGAGACCAAAGACCTCGCCGGCGCGCACCTCGAAACTCACCTCCTGAACCGCCGGCGGCACGCGCAGTCCGGTCACCCGGAGGACCACCTCACCCGGCGGCCGGGGCCGCGGCGGCGGACGACTCTCCAGCTCCCGACCCGCCATCCATCGCACCAGGTCCGGATACGTGGCCTCGCGCATCGGCATCGTCACGACGCGTTCCCCGTCCCGCAGCACGCTCACCCGATCCGCGATGCGTTGCAGTTCCTCCCACCGATGACTGATGTACACCACGCAGACCCCGGCCGCGCGCAGCCGTTCGATCTGCGCGAACAACAGCGCGGTCTCCCGCGACGTCAGTGCAGCCGTAGGCTCGTCCAGGATCAGCAGACGGCAGTCCGTCTCCAAAGCGCCCGCCAATTCCACCAACTGCTGTTCCCCGATTCCCAACCCCGCCGCCAGGGTCTCCGGATCCAACTCACCCAGGCCGACACGATCCAACGCCCGCGTCGCCCGCTCGCGCAAGGTGCGGCGACGGAGGATCCCCCAGCGCGACGGCAACTCGTGCAGGAAAAGATTCTCGGCCAGCGTCAGCGTCGGCAACACACTCAACTCCTGCAGCATCAGGGTCACGCCCCGCGCCTCCGCCTCCCGACGGCTCCCCGGTGAGTAGCGTTGACCGTCGAGCTCGAAGACCCCCGCATCCGGACGCAGAATCCCGGCCAGAATCCGCGCCAGTGTGGACTTCCCGGCACCGTTGCCACCGACCAAGGCATGGACCTCCCCGCGATGGAGGGTCAGGTCGAAGTTCCGCAGCACCGGCGTGCCGAAACGATGGCACACGCCATGTGCCTGCAGAAGGACCGGGGTGGACTCCATGTCAGTTCCAGAGCGAGTGCCTGCCCGACCTACGGCTGGGTGACGATGTCGACTGGGGTCCGGCGATCGGCCGGCGTCACCTTGTCCCGCAGCACCGCCAGCGCGGCATCAATCCCGTATACCGCCAACTGATCCCCGTGCTGGTCGGCGGTGGCAACGATGCGCCCATCCGCCAGCAACGGCTTGAGGGCAGCGATGTTGTCGAATCCCACAATCAACACCTGCCCGTTCTTGCCGGCCGACTGCACAGCCGCCACCGCCCCCAGGGCCATGTTGTCGTTGGCACACAGGATCGCCTTGAGGTTCGGGTGCGCCGACAAAATCCCCGCCGCCACCGTGTTGGCCTTGTCCATCTCCCACTGCCCGCTTTGTACCGTCACCACCTTCATCCCCGCCGCCTTCATCGCGTCCTCGAACCCGGCGCGTCGCTGCTGGCCATTGAAGGCAGTGACCACCCCTTCGATGATCGCCACCTCGTCCCCCGCCTTGAGTCGCTTGGCCAGCACCTCTCCCACACGCCGTGCGCCCTCGCGATTGTCCGGACCCACAAACGGGGCCTTCAACCCAGCCTGAGCAAGCGTTGGCCCATCGAGTTGGTTGTCGATATTGATGATCAACACCCCGGCGTCGGCGGCGCGTTTGAGAGCGGGCACCAAGGCCTTGGAGTCCGCGGGCGCGATCACGATCGCCTTCGCCCCCTGCGCCACCATCTGCTCCACCAGCCCAACCTGCTCCGCCAGGTCGGTCTCATTCTTGATGCCGTTCACGATCAACTCGAATTGATCCGCATGCGCGGCCTGATGCTTCTTCGCGCCCTCGGCCATGACCTGAAAGAACTCATTGGCCAACGACTTCATCACCAGCGCCACGCGCGGCTTGGTGGCGTCCCCCCCGCCCGAAGGCGCCGCCGGTTCGCCGCAGCCGGTCAGCCACGCGCCAAGTCCGACCAGAAACGGTAGCAGAAAGAGGGAAGATCTGGTGTTCATGAAAGTGGATCGCGCACCAGTGTGGGGCGTCCGTTCCTCGAGTCTCAAGGAGTTTGGGCCAGGGTCGCCCGGCGATCCCTGGCGCACCGATCACCCGCTCGCCGGCTGCTTCGGACCGGCCGCGAGCCCACTCCGGATCCATCCAAAGATGACGCAGAGATCCACAGATCGCCGACTCCTGGCCGGCCCTTTCCTCGTGTCCCCACTCCCTCCCGATCCCGCTCCGCCCCACATTCCCCCTCCGTGTGCTTCTGGGTGATCTGTGGATCGCTCCATGGTGTACCTTCGCGAGTTCTGTGGAGGTCTCACCCCAGAAGGGTTGAGCAACGATGACTCGCCCCACTGAATGGCTTCACGACTCGTATCCCATGACCTCCGCGTTCCTTAGGATCGGCCTCGTCGCCCTTTCCCTTCTCCTGCCCGCCCCTCTTCGAGCGGAGTCGGCCACGCTGGCTCTGGACCTGGCCGGGACCTGGCGCGTGCGCCTCGACCCCAAAGACGAAGGAGTGTCCGCGCGCTGGTTCGCCACTCCCCATGTCTCGATGGGCACGGACACCATCCCTCTCCCCGGCACCACCGACATTGCCGGACTCGGCTTCGCACTGGACACCAACACCATGCTTCATGCGACGCCGTTCCCAACCACCACGCGGTTCCCTGGCGTCCAGGACCCCTCACGTGCGGACGAACATGGGTACCTCGTGCGTCGACATATGTTCGTCGGACCCGCCTGGTACGAACGGCAGATCGAAATCCCCGACAGTTGGCGGGACCAGCGCCTCACTCTCCACCTCGAGCGCGTGCTCTGGCAGAGCGAGGCCTGGGTGGACGGACGATCCGTGGGAACTCGCGACAGCCTGGTCGCCGCGCACCGTCATGAACTCGGGACCCTGACTCCCGGTCAGCACCGGCTCACCCTCCGGATCGACAACCGGATGATCCACAACCTCTCCACCATCACGCACGCCTACGGACCTGAGACCCAGACGCGCTGGAATGGAGTCGTCGGATCGCTACGTCTCGAGGCTTCCCCTCAGGTGGCGCTGCGTAACCTCACCGCCTTTCCCTCTGCCGACCGCCGCTCCGTTCGCGTGGCGATCGGCTTCACCAACGCCATCTCCAACATGGTCGAACGACAACTGAGCCTGCAGTTGCTGCCGGAGACACAGAACACCGAACTCGCCCGTCACACCCAAAACCTGACGGTCTCCCCCGGATCCGCCACCCGCGAGTACGTGCTCCCACTCGACACCCCTGCCACCCCCTGGGACGAGTTCCAACCCGTCCGCTACCGCCTCCAGGCAACCCTCGACGACCCGTCAACAACTGCCGCCAGGTCCGAACTCACGGCCACGGTCGGCTTTCGTCAGGTCGAGCGCGTCGGCCAGAGCCTCCGGATCAATGGACGTACCGTGTTCCTTCGCGGAACCCTCGATTGCGCGGTCTACCCGCGCACAGGCCATCCACCCATGACACAGCCCGAATGGGAGCGCGTGCTGGGCACGATCAAGGAGCACGGATTCAACCACGTCCGCTTCCATACCTGGTGCCCTCCCGAGGCGGCCTTTGAAGCGGCTGACCGGATCGGACTCTACCTCCAAGCCGAAGCGCCTGCCTGGGTCGATGACTGGGGCACCAGCACCGTGACCCGCCCGCTCGGCATCGGCCGGGATCCCCAGGTGACACGGTTCCTGCGCAGCGAACTCGTTCGCATGTCGGAGGACTACGGACACCATCCCTCCTTTCTGCTGTGTGCCGTCGGCAACGAGTTCGGAATGCAACACACCGATTGGGATCTCGTGAACGAGATGGTGACCGAGATCAAAACCCGTGACCCGCGGCGTCTCTATGCCGGATGCGGCGCACGCCGGAACCTGGCCGCGGACGACTTCTGGTTCACGCACCAGAGCGGTGCCGGCACCCGCGGCGTGGGACCGGCGCACACCGCCTGGGATTTCGCGAAGGCCGCAGCGACTTCCCCTGTCCCGCTGATCGCGCACGAGACCGGACAGCGCCCCGCGTTTCCCGACTTCGAACGGCTCCTCCCCAAATTCACCGGCCCCCTCCTGCCTCTCAACCTCGTGCGATTCCAACGGCAGCTCGTCGCCCACCACCTTGACTTCCGCGCCGCCGACTTCGCGCGCGCCTCGGCGAGGTTCCAACTGGTCCAGTACAAAGCCGAACACGAAGCCATGCTGCGCACCCGCGGCTACTCCGGCTATCAGCTCCTCATGCTCAATGATTTCACCGGCCAGAGTGAAGCGTTGGTTGGCCTGCTCGACCCGTTCTGGGAATCCAAGGGCATCGTCACTCCCACCGAAGTGCGCGCCTGGAACTCGCCCACCGTCGCGCTCGCGCGGTTCCCCAAGTATGTGTGGTTCACCCACGAAACCTTCGAAACCACCCTCGAAGTCGCTCACTTCGGTCCTTTGGACCTCCCACTCCACTCCGCACGCTGGGAGCTGCGTCGCCATCCCGACCAAGCCCTGCTCGGCCAAGGCACCACCCCACCCCGCACCCTCCCCACCGGCGGCGTCACCGTTCTGGACACCCTTCGCGTCCCGCTCTCCCACGCAGCGGCCCCCGCCGCACTCACCCTCCGCGTCGAGGTGGCAGGAGCGGAGAATGAATGGACACTGTGGGTTTACCCCGCCACGCAGCCCGATCTCGATTCTGAAGCCTTTGCGACCTCGAACGCCCTCCATCTCACCACCCGTCTTGACGAGACCGCGCAACGCCGGTTGCAGGAAGGCGGGAAGGTGCTGCTCCTCGCCCATGGCGTGACCAACGCCTGGTGCGCCACCACGGGATTCGAATCGGTCTACTGGTCAGCAGGCTGGTGGGGAAACCGATTCTCTTCCCTCGGCGTGCTCTGCGATCCGCAGCACCCTGCGTTCAGCCTGTTTCCCAACGCCGGGCATAGCGACTGGCAATGGCGCGACCTGTGTGCCGGCGCCACCACCTTCGATCTGAGCCCATCGCCCACGGAGATCCACCCCCTGGTGCAGCCCGTGCCGGATTTTCATTTCAGCCGGCCGCTGGCTCACGTCTTTGAGGCCCGCGTCGGACGCGGCTCGCTGATGGTCTGCGGCTACGACCTGGTGCGCGATCTGGAGAAACGGCCCGCGGCACGGCAATTCCGGCGCAGCCTGCTCCGCTACCTCGCGAGTCCGGACTTCCAACCCCGGACCGAGCTGCCCTGGAGCTGGGTGGTGGAACGCTGTGGTGAGTCGGCAGAACACTCGGGATCCATCCACAGGTGACACAGAGACCCGCAGATGATCGGCATCGTGACGCTTCCCCTTCCACGGTGTCATCCCACCTTCCTAGTCTCGCTCCGCCCCCTCTGTGTCCTTCTGCGCGCTCTGTGGATCGCCCCCTCCCGGCACTGCACATCACCATCGCCATTTCGCCCCAACCCCTTTGCTCGCGGCGACGCGGGCAGGCCTCATCGAGACCAGAACCCCTTCCGCCTCCCGATCTCCGTGAACCGACGCGCTTTTCTCCAACACACCGGTGCCGCGCTCGCCGCCGGTTCTCTGGCCACCACTCTCGCTTCCTGCGCCACCCCGCGGCACACCCCATCCCTGCCGCGACTCTCCACCTCCTCGCTCCTCTTCAAGGATCTCCCGCTGGAATCCGCCTGCGCCGAAGTCGCCGCTCTCGGCTTTGAAGGCCTCGACATCTGGAGCGCCTACGAAGGCTGCCCCCACCTGGACGACGCCCTGCAACGCCTGGGCGGGCGTGGCGTCCGAGACCTGCTCGCCACCCACCGACTCGAACTGGTGGCGTTCTCCACGTACGTCGGCGGCTACGCCAAGTACGCCTCCCTCCTCGGCGCTGCCGGCGGCGGTGTCGCCATCCAAGGCAGCGCCGGACCCTGTCGCCCCGACGAACTCCGCACGCGCATGAAGTCGTTCTTCGAGGGACTCAAACCCCTCGCGGACCTCGCCGGGGAACACCACTCCTGGCTCGCCATAGAAAACCACGGACAGGCGCTGCTCGATGGACCCGACTCCTTCAAAGCCTTCGTCGATCTGAACCCTCACCCACGCGTGGGGCTCGCCTTGGCCCCGTACCACCTGCAGGCCCTGGGCGCTTCCGTCCCAGAGACCATCCGCATCGCAGGATCCCAACTCCTCTTCTTCTACGCCTGGCAAAACGCACCCGATCTCCAACAACTGCCCGGACTGGGTCCCACCGATTTCTCGCCGTGGCTCCAAGCCCTCGCGGACATCAAGCATCGCCGCTGCGTCAACGTGTTCATGCACGGCCACCACGACCTGCCCACCACCCGGTCCGCCCTCGCGCGCTCACGCGCGCATCTCCTCGCCTCCCCGGGATCCGCTCTATCCTGACTCACTTTTGTTTCCGACCTGAACCCACTCCGCCATGAATCCCTTCCCTACTTCTCGTCGCCAGTTCCTTACCACCTCCGCCACGGCCATGTCGGCCGCCGCACTCACCCGCGCCATCGAAGTCCGCGCCCATGCGGCCAATGATGGCACCATCGACATCGCCCTCGTCGGCTGCGGTGGACGTGGCACCGGCGCCGCGGCGAACGCGCTCGGCACCCAGGGCCCCGTGCGACTCGTCGCCATGGCCGATGTGTTTCCGCACCGCCTCGAAGGAAGTCGCGACGCCCTGAACAAGCAGTTTCCAGAGCGGGTACAAGTGCCACCCGACCGCCAGTTCCTCGGCTTTGATGCGTACCGGAAAGCGATCGATTCCCTGCCCCGGGGCGGCGTCGTGCTCCTCACCACCCCGGCCGGATTTCGCCCCATCCACTTCGAGTACGCGGTCGAGAAAGGGGTGAACGTGTTCATGGAGAAATCCTTTGCCGTCGACGCACCCGGCATCCGCCGCGTCCTGCGCGCCGGGGAACTCGCCCGGCAAAAGAATCTCAAGATCGCCACCGGCCTCATGTGGCGTCACGACCGCCCGCGGCAGGAGGTCATCCAACGCATCCACGACGGCGCCATCGGCGAACTCCTCCTCCTCCGCACCTACCGCATGCACGGCGCCGTCGGATTCACTCCAAGACAACCCGGCGAATCCGAACTCGCCCATCAAATCCGCAACTACAACTCGTTCAACTGGCTCAACGCGTCGTTCTTCGTCGACTGGCTCATCCACAACATCGATGTCTGCTGCTGGGCCAAAAACGCACTTCCCGTCCTCGCCCAGGGCCACGGCGCACGCGTCGCTCGCACCGAGGCCGACCAGATGCTCGACGACTACGTGGTGGAATACACTTTCGCCGATGGCGCACGACTGTTCGCTCAGGGACGGCACATCAACCAGACCTGGGACGCCTTCACCGATTGCGCGCACGGCTCCAAAGGATCCGCGGTCCTCATGGAAAGTCTCGCCGCACCCAAACCGCGCCTGTACCGCGGCCACGTGCAAACTCCCGAACACGAGACCTGGCGTTGGAAAGGGGAACCCTGGGATCCCTACCAGGCCGAGCACGACGAGTTCTTCGCCGCCATCCGCAACGACCAGCCCTACAACGAAACCGAACGCAGCGCCAAAGCCTGCCTCGTGGCCCTCATGGGCCGCATGGCCGCGGAATCCGGACAACCCATCACTTACGAACAAGCCCTCGCCTCCGAGGTCCAACTCGCGCCCCAGCTCGAGAAAGTCCAATCCCTCGACGACGCGCCCCCCATCCGCTGCGATGCCGCCGGACGCTACGCCATCCCGGCGCCGCCCCAGAAGAACGCCGTGTGAACATCCGGCCGACCCGGAACGCGCGCCGCCCCGCGGCGACTTGACTGCCCACCAAACCCTGGCTCCCGCGCTGCCGACCGCGGCATGCTGAAGTCATGCCGCCTCGCTGGTGTTCGCTCGTCGCCACGGTTGCCTTTGCCCTCCTCCTCCCCGACTCCCTGCCGAGGTGCTCCGCCGCCGAGCTCTACCAGGCTCCCGCCCCGGGCACCCATAGCCGCTGGGTCAGCCCAGAAAACCCCACCGGCGGCAAAGGCTCCGGC